>CAIOTH010000022.1 GCA_903861145.1 uncultured Bacteroidota bacterium
AGTTAATAAGTTAGGTTACGACCCCGATTTTATACTTACCGTAGTTTCCTTTAAAGTAATTTCGTCATTAACATATTTTGATGGGCATTTCATCGATATTTCTGAAGCCGCAAAAACATCACCGTTAACACGCCCCTTTACAACCAATTGCTCGCTTCTTTCAAAATCCTGGGGCTTTGAACCTTTGTAAACTACCTTTTGCTCATTTCCTTCTTTATCCAGCATGGTAAACGAGAAGTAATTAGGGTCTTTTTGAGGATCGTAATTCAGTGGCTTGTTCTTAGCCAAATAGCCAACCACGTTAACCGATTTATCCGTCTTTTCACGTGCCTGCACAAAATTGGCGTAAGTAGTATAATCTCCGGTCATGGCTAGTATAACACCTACAGTTACAGCCAACAGCAGCAATACGATAATATGTACCTTTTTCATCCTGTTTTTTATTCGATGCGAAGTTAACTCAAAACCACCTAATAGAGGTGCATATTGACGAAAATCAGTGCCCTTTCTTCACAAAAATTCGGTTTTCAACAAAAGATATTTAACTTTCTACCCTTATATAACTAAAAACCACCACTATGAAAATTGTTAAGAACATCGGACTAGCCCTGGTAGTAATTGTAGTGATAGGCCTTATTGTCCTTTACTTTATGCCCAACCAGTATAAAGTTTCAAATAGCATCGAAATCAATAAACCGGCGGATGTGGTTTACGCGCAGGTTGCCGATTTTAACAAATGGGGCACTTGGGATCCTTGGATGGAAATGGACCCCGAAGCCAAAGTTACTGTTGAAGGAACTCCTGGCGCTCCCGGACACAAGATGAGTTGGGATGGCAAAAAATCAGGTCAGGGTAATATGACCCTTATATCGGCTGGAGTAAACGAGCATGTTTACAGTCAACTTGAATTTTTAAAACCGTTTAAAGCAAGTGCCAAAGACATGATTTTGCTTGAACCAAGTGGCGATAAAACCAAAGTTACCTGGACCAATACAGGTGGCCTGCCTTTCCCTTTTGGAAGACTATTCGGTTTATCGGTTGACAAGGCTTTAGGAACCGACCAACGTAAAGGATTGGAAAAGCTAAAGAAATTTACCGAGGCAATGGTTGTTACTCCTCCAGCCACGCCTACAGATAGCACGGCAAAAACAATGTAAAGATAGCTAAGCGAAAAAGGCACTGTAAGCATAGGCGTTTACAGTGCCTTTTTTATTTTATGGCCTTCACCATTCGGTCTTTACCGCTAAGGTCCTTCCGTAATTCAATGTCTTTATAATTCAAATCCCTCAGCAGGTTTACAACTTCAGCCCCTTTAGCGGCGTTAATCTCAAAAAGTAGCACTCCATCATTCTTAAGCGCTGTTAATGCTTTTTTTGCAATGGCCTTGTAAAATATCAGCACATCCTCACCAGGTACAAATAGTGCTAAGTGCGGTTCAAAGTCTAATACATGTGCTTCCAGATTCCCTCGCTCATTTTGCCCGATGTACGGAGGGTTGCTTACGATTAAGTCGTAGCCATTCGCAGGCAATAATTCATTCAATATATCCAGCTCGAAGAACTTTACTTGGGCTGCATTGCACTCATTATTTTCTCTCGCAACCGCCAATGCCTCTTCACTTATATCGCAAGCCGCAATACTTGCTAAACTTAGTGTCTTGCTTAGCGCAATGGGTATGCAGCCCGTTCCGGTACCTATATCTAAAATACTAAGCCCGACACCTTTGCCTCCATTAGCCTGTACAATAGCCCACTCAACTAACTCCTCCGTTTCGGGGCGGGGTATTAAAACCGAGGAGTTCACTTTAAACTTTAGTCCATAAAAATCGGCCTCGCCCAATATATATTGAACCGGTTCGTGCTTTAGCAGGCGCTCAAGTATGGTGCGAAGATTGTGTATTTGTGGCTGTGTCAATATTCTAAAACGTTCAAAAGTCAGGTGCGTGGGATTAAGTTCAAGTTCTTTCTCTAACACCAGTTTGGTAATAGACTTAGCTTCGCCATCTCCATATATTGGCGACAAAGCATCTCTATACTCCTTCTGCAATTCACTAATAGTCATTAGGTCAAAAATAAAACTTGCTGACTGCGTGGCGGTAATAAGTTTTAAATATTTTCGCTGGCGTGGATATGCACCAACAATTTATGCAGCGCTGTCTCGACCTTGCGGTCAGGGCAATCGGCCATGTAGCTCCAAATCCAATGGTGGGCTGCGTAATTGTTTGCGATGGCAAAATTATTGGAGAAGGCTACCATCAAGAATACGGGCAACCGCATGCCGAGGTTAATGCTATCAATTTGGTTTCTGCAAATCTTCAGTACCTTTTGCCGCAATCAACACTTTACGTAAACCTCGAACCTTGTGCGCACCATGGTAAAACCCCGCCCTGTGCCGATTTGATCGTCGGCCGTAAAATACCTCGTGTGGTTATTGGTAGTAATGACCCCTATCCCAAAGTAGCAGGCAAGGGAATTCAAAAGTTGCTCGATGCAGGGATAGAAGTAACCACTGGTGTTTTGAAATCCGAAGCCGATTTTCTGAACCGCCGTTTCCTTACCTTTTTTACACAGCATCGCCCGTATGTAATTCTAAAATGGGCTGAATCTGCCGATGGTTTTATCGCTCCTAATGAACCAAAGCAACTTTGGCTCACTAATGAATACTCAAAAAAATTAGTCCACCAATGGCGAGCCGAAGAGCAAGCCATTATGGTAGGCAAAAAAACCGTTGAAATTGATGACCCCGAGTTAACAGTTAGATTAACTGAAGGAAAGAACCCCGCGCGGGTGGTGATTGATAGAACACTTGCCATACCTCCATCAAAAAAAATATTCGCCCCTAATGCACCCATAATTATATACAACCAACTCGAACAATACAGCGACTCCAAAATCCACTTGGAGAAAGTTGATTTCGACCTGCCTGTGTTGCCACAGATTTTGCAAAGCCTCGCTTCTAAAAATATTCAATCCATCATCATCGAAGGCGGCCCTAATACCCTGCAACGGTTTATTGACCTCAATCTATGGGATGAAGCGCGGATATTTATTGCACCGGTTAGGTTGGGCGATGGTAAAGCTTCACCAATATTAGCGGGTGACCTACGCGCCGAAAAACAAATGGGAGGGGATAAGCTGAGAGTAATTTTAAATAACTCCCTTTCCCAAACTTTCCCTTAATTCGCAGCCATGGGCTTTTTACTGCTGTCGTTTACCTGTTCGGCAATACTTATTTTACTATTCAAGGTTTTCGAAAGAAACGGTGTTCCGGTTTTTCAGGCCATTGTGTTTAACTACTGTACAGCCGCCGCCTGCGGCTTCATTTTTTTACCCGATCATCACGCCGTTACCAGCGGTGCCTTTTTAAACCAGCCTTGGTTCCCGCTCTCCATGGTATTGGGTGTTATGTTTATTACGGTCTTTAACCTCACCAGTTTAACCACCATCAACTTTGGTGTTTCAACTGCATCGGTTGCAGCAAAGCTAGGCTTAGTGTTTCCTGTAATATTGGCCTTTTTTAAGTATCACGAAAGTTTTAGTAGCCTTAAGCTTATCGGTATCCTTTTCGCGTTTGTTGCCGTAGTATTGTCAAGCATTAAAGAAAAACAAGGCCCACACACAGCGGTTCGAACGGCCCTTACCTTTTTGCCCTATGCCGTTTTTATTGGCAACGGCGCCTGTGATAGTGTTACCCAATACGCCAACAAGCAGTTCTTAATGCACGAGGGCATATCAGAGTTTGCCATGTTCATTTTTGTAGCTGCTGGCGCAATAGGAATTGTCATTTTAGGCTTTATGTTGCTAACCGGTAAGGCATCTTTAAATGTAAAAAGCATAGTAGGTGGTATTGCCCTTGGTATTCCAAACTACCTTTCGTTTTTGTTTTTATTAAAGGCCCTGGCAACATTAAATTGGGGTAGCTCTGTTATCTTTCCGGTTAGCAACTTGGGCACCGTAGCGGTAGCCACATTGGTCAGTTTTGTAGCTTTCAAAGAAAGGATATCAAAAATAAATCTGGCCGGTTTGGCGTTTGCAGCGGTGGCTATAATTTTAATTGTATTGGCAAGTCAGTAGTTTTAATTAGTCCTATGAGTGAGAAAAGACGCATCCCCGATTCCGAGATGATCATCAATCCCGACGGTAGTATATACCATTTGCATCTGCAGCCCCATCAAATCGCAAACACGATAATAACTGTTGGCGACCCCGGCCGTGTGCCCGAAGTAAGCAAGCACTTTGATAGTATTCAACATAAAGTATTGCACCGCGAGTTTTTAACCCATACTGGTTTTCTGAACAATAAACCATTAACCGTTATTTCTACTGGTATTGGTACCGATAATATTGATATCGTGTTCAACGAACTCGATGCCCTGGTCAATATTGACTTCGCAAGCCACATGGTTAAAGATGAACTTACTTCGTTGCAACTAATACGCCTCGGCACATCAGGCGCCGTAAGCGAAGAAGTACCAATGGATAGCATTCTCATATCCGAAATAGCCATTGGCATGGATGGCCTCATGAATTTTTATGAGTTAGAGAACTCCATTTGGGAGACCGTTTACCTCGAAGCCTTTATCAGCCATATTAAACCGTACTTCAAAGAAATTAAACCCTACATAGCCAGCGCCGATCCTCAATTGTTAGAGAAATTCGAAAAGCACTATGCCAAAGGCACTACCATTACGGCCAGCGGCTTTTACGGCCCTCAGGGAAGAACGCTGCGTGCTAAAAACGAATTTGTAAATTTTGCCGGAGTCATCAATCAATTCCGTCATAAACACTTTCGCATATCGAACCTGGAAATGGAAACGGCCGGTATTTATGGCTTCGGCAAAATATTGGGCCATCAATGTCTTTCAGTCAACGCTATACTTGCAGATAGGGTCAACCAAAAATTCAGCAGCAATCCGAAAAAGATAATTGATAAAATGATTGAAGAATCGTTAGAGATAATTACTACCTCCTAAAGTCAAGCGCTATTGCAACCCTGCCGCCAAACTCGTGTATCAGCTGGTCATCAAATCCAGCTACAAAATCAACCCTTATTATCTTAAATATATTGGCTAACCCAACATTTAGCTGAAAGTATTGCTTGCGCACCGGTGTATAAAGGAAGTGGAACCCCACTACTTCATCCAATTTAAGCTTTCTTATTCCTGGTATTTTGTTGAACAAAAATCCTCCAAAATGATGCTCGACATGCGCTTCGGCAAAATACTGGTCGGTCGTGTTTCTATAATACTGTATTAAGTAAAACCCGAGCAGGTCTGTACCTCCCAAGTTTAAAAAGTTACCACTAAAGCTTTTGTAATCGGGGTAGTCAATCGCTTTATTTAAAGGGAATCCTCCGCCCCCAAATCTATAAAACATGGTGCCTAAAAGCTTCATGGGTATGTTACCTTTTAGTTGTGCCTCAAGCATAATAAAATTCTGGTCGCTTACTCCCTTAATAGGTATCGCTTCCTTGTAGGTAATAAACAACTCAGGATATTTTGATTCCATTCTATACTTAAAATCAGGGCGTGTAACATATGTCTGCCCAAATACCACATGAAAATTCAAACCAACGCTTATACTATTATGTCGGCCAACGCTTGAATCGGCAACTCCGGGTATTTCAACGCCGTTCGCAGTATAGTTGTTTTTTACTTTGTTGAAGAACGCAAACATATTGGTATTCTCTAATGGCGAATGTTGTTGGTAATTTAAGCTTACCGTGCCTTGTAGCCCGTTTACCAATTCGCGCCCATAAACTACATGAACAAAATACTGCTCGTAAAGCTTCATAAAGTTCTGCTTAAAAACCAGGCTTTGCCAGGTATTGCCAAATTCAAGCTGTGGTTCCGAACCATCAATTTGGCTTATATATCTTCCTCCGCTCAGGCTAATGTATTCATTGTGTATTTCGCTATTAACATAGGTTAGTGTACCCTTACCGTTTACCTGTTTGTTCGAAAATCCATAACGCATAACCGGGTCAAACGAAATCCTGCGCTGCGTGCTAAATTGTTTTTTGATAGATATATGCACGTGCACATTCGCCCCTTCAACAGTATTAAAATTAACCAGGTCAATCAGCGAAGGGAAATCAACCTCTATCTTCTTATACTGCTTCTTGTACACATAGCCCAAAATGATAGATGATACACCCGTCCGGTTATTCTTTTTATCCGTCGAGTCTTTAAATACCTTCGAATCTCGTATTACCTGTATACTATCTTTCAATTGATAATCCTGCATCTCAATCGCGGTTAACGGCACCGGTCTTATACTATCCCAAAACATGGTGTCGCGCTTGTTGGCATCGTTCTCAATCTTTACGATTTCGGGGGTAAAAATTTTCTTCTCGGCTTTCTTCTCAGCCTTTTGTTCTTCTTTCTTCTTCTGCGCCTCAGTTTTCTTTTTTTGCGGTTTGGTAGTATCTGCCTTGGCGGTTGTTGCCGGTATATGCACAAAGCCATCATTCACCTCGTAGTTCTTAAAAATACCCAGGTAATAGCCATCACCTTTTACGCCTAAAAAACTAGCCTTGGCATCATAACGCTGCTGCGATGGCAACCATATATTATCCTTGATGGGTATAAAGTACTGTGTCACTTTCAAGGTATCAATGTACTGTATCCCGTTCGCCTTAGTCAGATACAACTCAAGCGAGTGTATATTCCAGTTATCCTCAATAATGCTTAGTACACCTGTAAAGCAGGGATCGGTTTTGCGTTTGGGTGTTACAAGTATTTTATTTACCAACCGGTCGCCTTCTTTATAAGCCCCAAGCATTTTAAAATTGTAATAAAAAAAGGCGTTCTCCGAAAGCGGCGAAATAAAAGGCCGCTGCGCAATAAACGGAATGGTAATACTGCGCTCGTAAAAATTGAAGTAAAAATCCTGTGCCGAGTTAAACGTAAACCCATTCGACTTACCACTCACCTTCGAAGAGTGAATCACTTCATGAAACTTATTCGGCTTCTTATAATACAACCTCGATTGCGACTCGCTTAAATAAAGGATACCCGAGTTATTCGGCCCGGTAAGTACACCGGTGCGGTTAATCTTACGGCCCAAAATCTTATCCGGTGCCTCCAATATGCGCTCCATACCTTTTACATAGGCGTCGCACTGGTAGGTTTCTACCACACTCAAAAAATACTTGCGCCGCTCAATTGCCTTCTTAATTACTTCAATGGCGGGGTCCTGGTTGCCATTCACAATCACATCGCGTATCTGGTATTGCAATTCTTCCAGCTTCACATTAACCTCCATATCGCGCTGCAGGTTGATGGTTTGTATGTACTGCTTATATCCCAAATGCTGAAACACTATTTGGTATGTTCCGGCCGGTAAGTCAAGATGGTATTGTCCTTCTGCATTTGCCGAGGTGCCGTTAGATGTGCCTTGCACATAAATATTACTATACCCCAACTTCTCATTGTTATTATCATAAACAGTGCCATGCAGTGTTACTGCAAAACTGTTTAACCGGGCCAGGCAAAGCAATAAGATTAGGGGAATACCAAAGCGCATGCGCCATGAAAATATAAAAATGTATGAATAGTATTATTGAAAACTGTATTCCCGGCTGTTACCTCGGTATTTACCTCCATGCTAAATTTATTTGGGTGTTTAGCCAAATAGAAAGGGACGCTTCACGGAAGCGCCCCTCTTATTAATCTATTTACGTATAAATGTTATCTGATGATACTTCCGTAGGCCCAGCCACGTTTCTTATTGTGCATTCTAAACTTAATCTTATGGTCACTTGGGCCATCGTTATCTGATGATGCTGTTGTTGTATTCTTGCTGTTTTTCTTAGCAACAATCGGGCTTTCATTAGCTGCCTTTGTTTTTTCCGGTGTTGTAACATCAATAGGAGGGAAGAAGTAAGTTTGGTTTTCTGTTACGCCTTGTGCAATCGGTTCAATAGGTGTAGGCACATCGGTAGTAGCATTATTAATAATAACACCTGTTGTTGCAGGGGCAACTGGTTCATTTATTACCGGCGTTACTTGTTGCGCTGCCTGAATTGTTGATTGAACAGGATTAGAAGCTACATTATGACGAACCTTCGCCTTCATAACTATTGGACTTGTTGCGGTTGTTTCATTCTTAACTGCAATAGTTTGGGTAGTTGAGTTAGGCGTATTTGTTACCGTTGCTTTGGTCGATACACCAATCGTATTATTACCTATAGGAGTAGTTGAACTTGTCGTTTTATTATTAACCGATGAGTTGACCAAATACCCGGTCAAAACTGTTGTGCCTAAAATAAGCGCAGCCGCAATAAATCCTACCATTGCGCGTTTAGGTATTAGCGATGTTGCTACGGGTGCTGTTGCTGCTACCGGCATTGCTTCTAATTCAGCCGATATTCTGTTCCACATTCCAAATGGTGGCGCAACTTCGTGCTCATTCATCATCTGCTCTATACCCCGGTCGAAATTTTTTATCTTTTGCTCCATATTTTTCTCTTTTTCTTTCTTGCTTACAATTTGTTTCTCTTCAGTTTATTTTAGTTAGCAGTCGATGTTCTTTTATCTCTGTCTATCCCTTCGGTAATCATTTTTTGCAGTAAATATCTCGCCCTGGCCAATTGCGATTTCGATGTGCCTTCCGATATGCCCATCATCTCACCAATTTCTTTGTGCGAGTAGCCTTCAATTACATACAGGTTAAAAACCGTTCTGTAACCATCGCTCAAAGTCTGTATCATCTTCAAAATATCTTCATGCTTTAAAGTCTCCAAAGCATTCTCTTCATAATACTCATAACTCCTAACTTCCGAATCGTGTAGCGCATAAAGGTTAACATGCTTGCGGTAATGCTCTATCGCTGTATTCACAAATATCCTGCGTACCCATCCTTCAAAAGCGCCTTCGCTTCTAAACTTATCAATGTTCTTAAACACTTTTACGAAACCTTCCTGCAAAAGATCTTGTGCCGAGTTATACTCATTGGCATATCTTAAGCACACAGAAAACATCTTGCTCGCGAAATGGTTGTACAGCACTTGCTGAAACTTCCTGTCGCCTTGCATACATCCCTGTATGATTTGTGTTTCGGAGTAAGCCGGGTTTGTACTCATAATTAGTTATTCAGGGTAACCAAATTTACTAAAATTGTTTCACTTCTTATTATATGACGGCAATATTTGCCAAATGGTTGGCAAACAGCTTAAAACTTTTTTTTCGGTGGCTAAAACCGTTCTTTTCATCTAAAGTCATTTCCGCGTAGGTTTTATCACTTCCCAGGGGTATAAAAATGGGGTCATATCCAAACCCCTCGCTGCCCCTGCGCTCCTCGGTAATTACCCCCTCGGTAACCCCTTCAAATTGAACGTAGTTACCCCCGGTATAGTATGTAATCACGGTTTTAAAGCGCGCCCTGCGGTCGGTTTCGCCCCTCATCTCCCTCAAAACCTTATCGGTATTATCATCATAAGTAGCTTTCTCCCCCGCATATCGCGCCGAATAAACCCCCGGCTCCCCATCCAACGCATTGATTTCTAGCCCCGTATCTTCCGAAAAACAAGCCTCCCCGTATTTAGATGATAAATACTCTGCCTTTTGCAGGCTGTTCCCTTCAATTGTTAACCTGGTCTCCGGCAACTCCTCCGTAAAACCAATATCCTTTAAACTCAGTATTTCAATGCCTTTGGGGGCCATTGAAAGTATCTCTTTTACTTTATTTTGGTTGGAGGTGGCGAAGATTAGTTTCATATTGGACAAAACTAAGTATTCCATGTGCAATCTATATGCGCATTTATGCGCAGGGTGCAGATAAAATAAGAGTTCGGTAACTATCTCATCTTTGACAACTTTTTAAAAGTTGTCAAAGCTTTTTGTCCTTAATCGGAGTTCATTTATTTAAAGAAAGTCTTAATATAATTAGCCCCAAAAATATATATTGGGACTGAGCCTATAGCTACTATAAAATAGATAAGCCCGAGCGCACTATCGTTATCAAAACTCTTTGCCCTTAGTGAGCTGTAATTAGAAACAATTTCCTCATTTTTTTTTAATAGGAATAAATACACAAACGGCAAGAGAAATGAGAATAGGTCAATAGTGAAAAAAATTACGCCCCCAATGTCTCTATGAGAAGACCTTTCTTCTGGACCAATGAAGATATCACTAAAAAGCAAAAAAAATGTTATTGAAAGTGCCAAAACCGATATAGAAAAAAGAAACCAGGATTTAAGATGATAAAGTGTTGACTGCTTTTTGCTTTGTTCCCTGTTAAAAGCCGTTGAAAAGCAATAAATAATATAATATAAGTAACTCATAAAAATGTTTTTTTGTCTCCTCATGATCTCCTTTTCCGGCTCCGCGGAATAGGGACCCTGAGGTTTGGCAGGCCCTACTTCAAAGATTCCAAAGTAACTGAATTTGCATTAATCTGCCCCCAATCCCAAAATCTGCATCCTATCCTAATTCACACACTTTTGGCTGTTCGTATTCAACTACAAACTGCAAACGTTACAACCTAATATCGTTCTTCCAAGTTTGTCCAAGACCAACTTTTGAAGACTTCGAACCATGGCGTCACCCGTTAAATTAAACAAAAATATCTCCATTCACTTTTATCGCACTTTCTTTTCCATCCGTGAATGATGTAATTCCTTTTCGGAATTGTATAACGCTTGCCTTCATAAAGAGCCCGATCTTTGAGCTGTGAAAAACTAAATTTTATGAAAAATATTTTTACCCCTGTATTATTGAAACGCTTTGTATGTTCCCTGGCTATGTTAGCGTTTACTCAGCTATTCTCTCAACCAATGGACAGGCAGCAATTAAGAGATTGCTTTATGGGCTCAATGCAAAGCAAAAGCGCGCTCGACTCATTTACCGGCAAGCTGGAAAAGATTGCCACAAAGTCACCCGGCCAGGAATGCTACTATGGTATTAGCTATGCCTTAAGAACAAACTATGTAGACGGTATGTGGTCAAAATTAAAATTGGTGAACAAAGCAAAAGACTTAATTGACCGCTCTATCGAAAGAGACCCCAACGACGCTGAGTTGAGGTTTATACGATTGACCTTAGAGCACTTCTTACCTGCATTTTTAGGTATGAGCAAAGACATACAGAAGGATTTGGCGGTAATATGTGCCCAGCCTATTTTCGCCGCCGATTGTCCCCCGCTTAAGAAGAAAGCCTTAGAGTTTTTACTTGCTTGCTACCCACCGTTGCAACTTTGAACAAAACAAAATGCTTCAAGTACAACTAGCCGAGTTGAATAAAACCCAGCACCTTGAATTGGCAGTTCTTAGCGTGAAATAGTGAGGTTTCCTTTTAATGTATTAGCTCTGAATAGCTATTATTATATACAACGGAATACATTGATTTGGTCTTTATCTTTGCAATACAATAAACCCTAACCAAATATTATGGAGGACTATAAAACCTCTTCAATACAAAACATTTTAAGAATTGTGCTTGGGCTTCTAATGATATTAGCTGGCATCGGGCACCTTACTTTTTTACGAGTGCCATTCCAGGCACAGGTACCCAATTGGGTACCTTTAAACAAAGACCTTGTAGTTGTGCTTTCTGGTATTGTTGAAATTACATTGGGTGCTGCTATGGTATTTTTAAGTAGCAAAAAGGCGATGGTAGGCCTGGTGCTGGCTGCCTTTTACGTTGCTGTCTTTCCGGGTAATATTTCTCAGTATATAACGCATACCAGTGCTTTTGGCCTTGATACAGATACCAAACGTTTTATCAGGCTATTTTTTCAACCCTTATTAATAGTCTGGGCTTTGTGGAGCACCGGTGCATGGCACTATTTAGTTGTAAAATTTAAAAGCAGGCAATCGAATTAACCTGGCATCCACACTGTCCACTACCAAAACCCTCCAGTTTATTTCGTCTAACCACCCCGATATCCCCTCGCAATTCCAATGCGTATCGCTAAGATAAAACGCTTTTTCGCCCATCGTATTTAATAAATGATAGGCATCTATATACTCTATATGCAACAAACGGCCATTGTTTTGAATGCGTTCAATTTGGTGATTGTAATTGCCCATTTCGGGTTCAATAACCGAAACAGGGTTTGGAATGATAGAGAAAATTACGCGGTTAAAACCTGCGTTTTTGTATTGGGCGCTGGTAGCATACATGCCTTTTACCCGGGCATTTATAACCGAGTCGGTTAAGATGGAGAAAGAAGAATTTGGGTTCTCCACGGTATCAATAGTAGGCCTGTAATACAGCCTGTTTTGGTTTTTTGAAATAATAACATCAGGGGCTATTCTACTAAAAACGACATGGTTAAGTTGCGCTTTTAATTCCTTCAAATGCTTAAATACATCGTTGTTAAACAACATCGATTCGATATTCCACTCAACGTTGGTGTTGCCCAATGCCCGGCGAATACTTTCTATTAAGTTGATGTTTTCTTTATCAGCTACGGCATTTTTGTTTCCTATTATCAGGTTGCTATTGGGCTGTGCCAGGCGCGATGTGGCCCTTTCGGTTGTTTCAATAATTAAAACGTTATAATAATCGGGGTCTATAGTAACATGTAGTTTATTATACCAGTGTACAAACTCAAATTCATCTGCCGAAAAATCATACGGCTTGAGCTTTTCGGCATAGCTATCACCAATTACAACAAGCCTGATTTTCCTTTTCCTTTCAACTAAAGGCGCGCGATAAGTGCAGGGCTCATGAAATTGTTTGTAGCCGGGTAAATAAGATAAAGCATATAAATCGCCATAGTGCCTGATATCGGTTATTATTTCCAGGTTATAAAGAAGCCGGGTAGCATGAGGGATAGTTGCAAGCAGGTAAACCAGCGTCAATATCAGTAAGGCAATATATGCTATAGCTTTGCGCATAACTAAAATTGAAAATAGATAAACTGGTTAGCGTTAAAATATCCAAACAAATAGCATAGCGCCACCAGGCTTCCAAAAATAGTGGCAAACCATTTGGTGTTGCTGGTGGGCATTGTATCGAAATGTTTTTCTTTAAGCAGCACCAATAGCACCATGGTGCAGGTAAATACAATTTCGATAAGGTTAAATGAAAAATGTAAAACGTTACCGGCAGCTAAGTGAAATATTTTATCAATAGCTATAAGTGCTTCGTTAAAGTTGCCGGCCCTGAAAAATATCCATGCAAAGGCAACCAGAGCAAAGGTGATTGCCTGGTTAATAGTTTGCGTTATAAAATTTTTTCTTGTTTTTAATCCTGCCCGGGCAAACAATTGGTTCTTTATCATGGCGACAATTATATAGGTGCCATGAAGGCCTCCCCACACCACGTATTTCCAACTAGCACCGTGCCAAAGCCCGCTTAACACAAAAACCAGCATAATATTAAGCCCCCATCGCCATCTGCTCAAGCGGTTGCCTCCTAAAGGTATATAAACGTAATCGCGAAACCAGCTACTTAGCGAAATATGCCACCGGTTCCAAAATTCAGCAATGCTGGTGGCTGAATAAGGCCTTCTGAAATTTTCCATCAGATTAAATCCCAGCACCTGCGCCGCACCCAACGCTATATCGGTATAGGCCGAAAAGTCAAAATATATCTGAAATGTAAAAGCAAGTGTAGATAACAAGATGGAAAGGCCGTTGTGTTGTTCAATATGGGTATAAGAGTCGCTTACTAAAACTGCCAGCCTATCTGCTATTACTACCTTCTTCAAAAAGCCAAAGGCCATGCGGGTTAAGCCGGCTTTTATTCTTTCAAAATCCCACCCTTTTACTTCGTAAAACTGATGTATTAGGTTCTGTGGTCGTTCAATAGGGCCCGCCACCAGTTGCGGAAAAAACATAACGTAAAGCGCATAAATACCCAACCTTTTTTCCGCAGGCTGATTGCCCCTATAAACCTCAATAGTGTAACTCATTGCCTGAAACGTGTGAAACGAAAGCCCGATAGGTAATATGATGTTAAGTAAGGGAAGGGGAGAGGACTGGTGTAAAAAAGTAAAGAGTAAAGCGAAGTTCGTTTCAATAAAGCTGTAATATTTAAATACTGCCAGCACCCCAAGGTTCGAAATAATACTAAGTACCAAAAGCAGCTTTCTTTTTGAGCCGGCACTTCGTTCAATATAAATACCGGCAACGTAGTCAATACCAATAGTGAAAAATAGTATTAGGATGTAGAATGGCTTAAATGCCATGTAGAACAGGCAACTTGCGCACAACAATAATTTCCATCGGTGCTTCGGCTTTAATAAAAAATACCAAAGCACTACAACAGAGAAAAAAAGAAGAAACTGTAACGAGTTAAAAGACATCTTACCTAAGCAGGTTTAAAGTTCCGGCACTCATTCATCATTATTGGGTTAAACTGTTAAGCTACTTCGCCCCCATATGTCATCCGGCTGTTCGCATTCCACTGTAAACTGTCTAAACCGACAGCATCTTCTTCAACGCTCCCCAAAGCGTCTTCTTCGCGGCATCATTCTTTACCAGCATATCCAGGTTCTCAGCATTCAGCACTTTAACCCCGTTTAGCTCATAAGCAAAGTTCTTCTTCAGTTTAGGCAGGTTACGGCTAATATTAGGCTCCCCAAAAAGCAGCACCATGGCGGGGCTGTAGGTGCTTTGCAATTGGCCTAACGAGGTATCGCCTGCAAAACGTGCATTCAAATAAATGGTCTCTTCAGGTTTAAACTGGCAGGCCTGTATCAGCTTATCCAGCATCTCTTTTATAGGTTGGGGCAACACTTCGGCCGGCAAATCGTAAACTATAACGGCTTTGCGCTTGTTTTCTTCAATATTGGGGGTTAAAAGCCCGTTATTGAGGCTGAAAACCTTTTGCTTATTAAAGAGGGTATCTGGCGATGAAAGTTCTAGCATTAAAAAGCTTGATTAAATGTTCAAAAATAAAATTCTGAACCAAAGTCAAAGTGAAAAGTTATTCTAATTTTGTTCTTATTACCGCGCCACACAAAACACAGTAACATGGGCTACAAAATAACGGTCGAGAGGGCTACTACTTCTCAAATTGGGGACATTGATTTTAACCATCTTCCGTTCGGCAAACACTTTGCCGACCACATGTTTGTGGCCGACTATCGCGATGGCGATTGGCACGATTGCCGCATTGTTCCGTTTGGCAATTTTATGATGCATCCTGCATTATCTTCTCTGCATTACGGCCAGTCAATATTCGAAGGTTTAAAGGCCGAAAAAGATAGCGAAGGAAACCCTATCATTTTCCGCCCATTAAAAAACTTCAACAGGTTTAACATCTCTGCCGATAGAATGGCCATGCCGGAAGTTCCACAAGAATTGTTCATGAATGCCATCGATAAGCTGGTTACTTTAGATAGAGATTGGATTCCGACCACACCAGATTCTTCTTTGTACATCAGGCCATATATGTTTGCTACTGAGGAGTTTGTGGGTATTAAGCCGGCAGAACACTTTAGGTTCGTAATCTTTACGGGCCCGGTAGGTGCATATTACAACAGGCCGGTAAAAGTGTTTATACATGATAAGTATGTTCGCGCGTTTCCGGGTGGTGTTGGCTACGCAAAATGTGCCGGAAACTACGGCGCCGTTATGATGCCAACCCGCGAAGTTCAGAAAATGGGCTACGACCAGATTTTATGGTTGGATGGTATTTACCACCGCCATTTACAGGAAATTGGAACCATGAACGTATTTGCCATTATTGATGGTGTAATCATCACCCCGTCACTCGACCAGGGAACCATTTTAGATGGTGTTACCCGCGATAGCATGGTGCGCATTGCCGAAAACGAAGGCTACACCGTTCAGGAACGCGACGTTTCAATCGACGAGATTATACACGCTTACCACGAAGGTAAACTGGAAGATATGTTTGGTACAGGCACCGCTGCCGTAGTTTCGCATATTGGCGAGTTCCATTATAAAGGCGAAAACTATGAACTACCTCCGGTAGAGTCTCGCGAAATATCAAACAAGCTTAAATCAAGGTTAACCTCTATCAAATCTGGCAAAGCCGAAGATATCTTTAACTGGCTGCATACTGTGCCGGTTTCAGTTTACGCTAACCAGTAATTGGTTTTAGCCAACGTATAAAAAAGCCACTGAAAGCTAAGGTTTCAGTGGCTTTTTATTTTACCTACACGTGGTTTGCTACTTTATAAAGTTGCCTTTTTCATCAAACAGCACATCCTTTTTATTTACTTCAGCCTCAAAAGTTACTTTGCCACTCGCATCAACAATTTTAGCAGTCTCGGTTAATTTAACCCCTGCATACTTTTTAGCCAGATAGTCAGATGCGGCCTTCGGAAGTGCGCTGGCCGGTATTGCCGTTTCTGTTTCTTTCAGCAAGCCTTTTGCATCTATTACTACAGTGGTGTGCGTACCTCCATTATTAAAACCTGCTTCATAGGCCGAATTTTCCATTTCCCATTTTGCATCGGTTACAGCGGGATATAATGATGTAAACTTAGCCTTCACGTTAGCCGGAACCTTATCGGCCGAAAGTTTCTGGGCGAAGGAAAAAGTAGTCAATAACAGGCATGCCGCCACAGTGACAATTGATTTTCTCATTGATTTTTTATTTAGGTAGGGCAACAATACACTATTAAATTCGGGAATCCTGATTTTTAAGTTAATGCAAGGTTAAACCCCTTTCTGAAGGCGTGGAATGTTAAAATTTCCGGATTATGGAAGTTATGCTTCTATCATCGGCGCTATGTAATCATTCGAAATTCACTTGATTAATTATTACTTGGGCCTTAGTAGCAAAAACTTAAGGCTTTAAAAAAGAAAAAGCCCCTCACCCAAGTGAGAGGCTCTTAGCTTAACCCTTAAAAACTAAACATACTATATAGACTTTGCTAAACCCAAAAGGTTGCATAGGCTGTTGAAAAAAGTTTTGCATCCTTGAACATACTTGTTTTATTATTGTTCACTTATTCATTTTACACTCAAAACAAAAACAGCGTTATGGCATTAGCAGTTGGTACCAAGGCTCCTGATTTTAAACTATTTAATTCAGAAAAGAAAGAAGTTTCCTTAAGCGATTTCGCAGGCAAAAACCTGGTTATCCAGTTTTTCCCTGCCGCATTTACTGGTGTTTGCACCGCACAAATGTGTAGCAGCCGCGATGAACTTGCTTTTTTTAACGGCGTGAATGCCTCGGTAGTAGGGGTATCGGTTGACATGCCATTCTCTTTAGGCGAGTTTAAAGCTAAAAACGCAATCAATTTCGACCTCCTTTCCGACTTCAATAAAGATTTTATTAAGGCATATGATATGTACTTAGAGAATTTTGCGTTAGGGATGAAAGGTGTTGCCAAAAGAGGTGTTGTAGTGATAGATAAGGATGGTATTATTCAGTATACCGAAACCACCCCAACCCCCGGCGACCAGGTAAATTTTGAAGCCCTAAACGCAGCACTTGAAAAACTAAAATAAGCAGTAATTTTACTTGATTTATTTTCTCATTTTTTCACAACTGTTCTGTTGTCTTTTTCAAATATTCTGCGTCTAAGTATTAGGTGACTTGGATATTTCTTGGGTAATTAGGTTTTGATGTTTAAGTTTAATGTAACCGCAGGGTAGTTTATCTTGCGTATACTTGTTGATGGTGGTGTATTTAGGAAGGTAATAGTTTGTAAGGCAATATTACTAAACTGTTAAAGCGTAGAAGAGCATGGCATACAAGAACTATAAATTTAAAACCCTCCGGGTTTTCGCTTCCGATGAATGGCTGGCCAATCGCACCCGCGAGTACCGCTCTGTGTTCGACCGTAGCGAAACCACGTATATATCTGCCGAAATTGCCTTTTACAATAAACTGTTTGATGAACAGGATTGGGAAACCACCGTTAACCTAAAAGCTTTCTCGCATGTTGATGGCAAGAAGAAAGAACTTTGCAGCCAGGATGAAAAAAGGAAGATTAGGCTAGACGAAAACGTAGTATACATTAACAAAGGCTGGGGCATGGCCACTGCCGGCGCTTTTTGGACTCAGGGCGAGTATAGCTGGGAAGCTTATATCGATGGCGAACTAATAGGCACCAAACGCTTCTATATCGAAGATGTAGGCAAGGTTACCACCGATACGAATCCATACTTCGGTATAGAGTCTATCAGGTTTTACACCGGCGATTACAACGCGGTCAATAACGAGAACAAGGTATACCTCAAAAAAATAAGCCGTAACGAAACCCAGTATTTATATACCGAAGTCAAACTCAAAAACAAACTGGCTGTTGAGTGGAACTGCGAGGTATTCTTCAATTGGTATAACGCCTCTGGCCTTTTGAAAGCCCGTATCGAGCGCTACAAAAAAATTGAAGTCGGTAAGTTGGATGAAATATTTTCATTTAACGAAGGCTGGGGAAATGATATACCTGGCACCTGGAAAGATAGCCGCTACCGCCTTGAAGTTGTATTTATGGATACCGTAGTAGCCGTGTTGCACCTTGAAACCGCCGATGAGGACGAAGAAGGTGAAGTGGAAATTTCAACTATCAGCGGAAACATTGCAACACTAAGTTCTTCACAACCCGCCGCACCCGATGAATCATTAGAAGCTAACGTTAAAAAGCTCGACGATTTAATTGGCCTTGAGGAGTTGAAGAAAGAAGTAAAAAACCACATCGACTATCTTAACTTCTTAAAGTTAAGGCAGGAGAGGGGCTTTAAAGATTCCGAACGTATCAACCTTCACTCTGTATTCACCGGCAACCCGGGCACCGGTAAAACCACCGTGGTTAAGTTGCTTGGGCAAATTTATAAATCAATGGGCCTGTTAAGCAAAGGCCACGTTAAAGAGGTTGACCGCGCACAATTAATAGGCGAGTACATTGGCCAAACCGCCCCAAAAGTTAAAAAGGCCATTGAAGAAGCCAAGGGCGGAATATTGTTTATTGACGAAGCTTATGCACTTGCCCGCGAAGCCGACGACTCCAAAGATTTCGGTAAAGAAGCTATTGAAGTATTGATTAAAGAAATGAGCGACGGCTCAAAAGACCTCGCCATCATGGTAGCCGGTTATCCGCACGAGATGGAAGTCTTTCTAAAATCAAATCCCGGCCTCCGTTCACGCTTTGCCAACTACTTCCACTTCGAAGATTATTTGCCTGACGAATTGCACGCAATAGCAAACAGCTACGCCATTCAAAAAAACGTAAAGCTTACTGAGGCTGCCAATAACTATTTAGGAGAGCAACTAATGGAAGGCTTCCGTAACCGCGATAAATCTTTTGGTAACGCCCGTTACGCCATTGCAATTATTGATGAAGCCAAAATGGATTTGGGCCTGCGCCTAATGAAACGCGATGACCTCCGCGAACTGGATGGCGAAGCCCTCTCAACTATCGAACAGGAGGATGTGGAGATGGTGTTTAAGCAACGCGGCAAACGCAAATTCAACATCAACATTAATGAGCGCCTGCTGCAAAGCGCCCTCGATGAATTGAACGCTCTCGTGGGTATCAGCAACATTAAAAACGAGGTTAACGAGTTAATTAAACTGGTGCGCTTTTATCACGATATCGGTAAAGATGTTTTGAATAAATTCTCACTCCACACCGTGTTTTTAGGTAACCCCGGCACCGGTAAAACCACCGTTGCCCGCATTATGGGCAAAATATTTAAAGCTCTTGGCTTGGTTGAACGTGGCCACTTAGTTGAACTTGACCGTCAGGGTCTCGTCGCCGGTTTTGTTGGTCAAACCGCCCTTAAAACCGAAGAGCGCATTAAAGAAGCCAAAGGAGGTGTGTTATTTATTGATGAGGCTTATGCCTTAGGCGAAGGAAATGATTTCGGAAGAGAGGCAATTGAAACCCTCCTCAAGCGCATGGAAGATAGCCGCGGCGAGTTTGCTGTAATTGCTGCCGGTTACACCGAACCCATGAACCGTTTCCTCGAATCAAACCCCGGCCTGCGCTCACGTTTCGACCGCACTTTTACATTTAACGACTACACCTCAACCGAACTTTTCCGTATAGCCATTGCTTTATTGAAACAAGAGAATATTCGTTTGGATAATGAGGCATACGACTACCTTCAAAAGTACATTGACTCAATTTATACCTACCGCGATAAGTATTTTGGTAACGGCCGAGAAATCAGGAAACTGATTATTGAAGCAGTTCAAAACCAAAACCTGCGCTTAGCCTCTTTACCTAAAGACCAACGCAGTAAAGAACTGCTCGAAACCATGACCGTCGAGGACCTGAAAGAATTCAAAATTCAGGAAGGGAAGCGGAGTAATTTGGGATTTAAGTATTAGGAAATGTTTAGGCTTAGATGTCAAACATCTAACCGGGGATTAATCAATTCCCGCTTTTTGCTTAACTTTAATGTAGTAAAACATGCGCGATGACCAAAGTTGTAATAGATAGAAAAAACTACGTAATCCTGCCCGAAAAGGATTTCCTTGTACTTCAAAAGCAGGCATCCTCTAAGGCAAGGCCGGAAAAGGTGTTTTCTATTAAAGAAGCCCGCGAATACTCAAAAAAATTGATTCAGGGATGGGCAAGAGAAAAGTAGTTATTCAGGAATCTGTTGCCGTTAGTATTGCTAAAATTGCATGGTACATTGAGTCTAAAGGATTAATTGCAACTGCCGAGAAATTTTCAGACGATGCTTATGATTTTATTTCTCATTTAGCCGATAATAGAGTTACACATAGTCTTTGCAAGGAGCCATTAAGAAAATTGTTAGGGCAAAAGTGCGTTGTATTCAGAAAGAAATACACCGTTGTGTTTTTTGAAAGTGATAAGGAAATTACTATTTGCGAGTTTATTCCTTCAAAACTAATTATTTGGTAAATCCATTAATCTATTTCCCCGAAACTATCGGCTCAATCGCCTCACCCGAAAAGTGCTCGGTTTTGTAAGTATACCCAAGCAAGTTTGCAATTGTAGCCGCAATCTGGTTTTGATACAAGTGCATTTCGTCCTTCACTTCGCCTTTAGGCGTTATTCCTGCCCCAATAGCAGCTATCCAAATGTTATCTGCATGCAGCACATGTCCGTGATGTCTCCACTCCAAATTAGGTATATCTCCGCGCCCGTGGTCGCAGGTAATAATAATGGTGGTTTTGTCTTTATACTGCGGGTCGCTTTGCACATAATTCCAAAGGTCGCCTATGTAACGATCTAAAGTCGTTGCTGTATTTAGGTAAGCCGCGTAATTACCATCATGCGC
>CAIOTH010000023.1 GCA_903861145.1 uncultured Bacteroidota bacterium
CTTAAAGCGCTCAACTTTACCTGGCAATTAATTGCGGCATCCATTGCGGCGCAAATTGCCATATTTCCTTTGTGCCTGTTTTACTTTTACCAGTTTCCCAATCTTTTTCTTCTCTCAAATATTGCAGTAATACCGCTAAGTAACCTGCTAATATTTACGGGTACGGTTTTATTTGCTGTTGGCCACGTTCCTTATCTAAGCGAAGTTGTGGGCTGGATTTTCAATCACCTGTTATTGCTGCTTGATAGGTTTGTTTTCTGGGTTGACACCTTGCCCTTTGCAATTACCAACGCCATTTGCATTTCGGGGGTTGAAATGGGTTTACTCTATCTGTTTATAACCCTTCTACTCTGGCTGACCGAGGAGCGCAAGAACAAGGTGTTGATTTCTGCGCTTGTAGTATTACTGGTTTTATGCTCCTTTAGGAGCTACAAAACGATTGAGCAAAGAGGGCAAAAGCAAATTGTTGTTTACGATGTATCAAAACAAAAGGCCATTGCCTTCATCTCAGACAAAGCGTTGTATTACGATTTCGATTCAACGCTGATACATGACCCAAACAGCATGAGGCTCCATATCCTTCATCATTGGTGGGAAAGCGGTATATCAAAACAGACACCTTTGAACGATAGTGCAGCAACAATTACACCGGGCATATACTCAAAACGAATTGCCGTCGGCCAAATCGTTTTGTTTGAAGGCAAAAAGGTATTGATTGTCGACTCGCTATCGGTTGCAGACTATGCCGGAACCAAACAAAAGTTGAAACCGGACCTAGTCATTCTCTCCGGCACCTTAAAAGTATCAATACCGGTCCTCAAAAAATCTGTTGATTTTGAAGAGGTAGTTTTTGATTCAAGATGCCGACCGGCAAGCCGCAAGCGATGGAAAAAAGATTGCGCTGACCTGAATATTAACTACTGGGATGTAAACGCCCAAGGCGCCTACGTTTGGAATTTGAGAGAAGGACAGCCCTAAACTATCTCTTGTAGTCCCAATTAATAACCTTGCAATTAGGCAATGCTTCGCGTAAGGGGGTTACCTGCTCTTTGGTAATGTTGTTATAGCTCAAATCCAATAGCTCCAAATGGGTCATCTTCATTAGCTTTTGTTTCTCAACCTCAAAATCCAGTTTTAGATTCATGCCTATGTTCAATTCTTTCAGCTGACTTAGGTTAGCAAAGGTTGCGGGCAATTCCGTCATATCGTTTGCTTTAAGGTCAAGCCATTTCAGGTTAGCGAGTTGGGTAAACGATACCGGTAATGTTGGAATCAGGTTATCGCGCAAATCAAGCTTTTCAAGGTGCGAAAGGTTATTGATGCAGTCGGGTAGTTGTTCTATTATATTGTCTTTAAGAATAAATACCTTCAGGTTTTTTAGCTGGCAAATTTCGTTAGGTAAGGCCTTAATTTTCTTCTCGGGCTTATTAAAAAAGTTGCCCTGCAAATTCAGCTCTTCAAGGTTAACAAGGTTAGCAACCTGTGCAGGTATTACGCTCACATCATTCAGGCTTATATCAAGTTTGGTAAGTTTGGTTAATTGAGTTACCGATATAGGTAAGCTCGGTAGTTTATTTAATCCAAGGTTCAGATCAGTTAACTCGGTTAAACCCGAAAATCCTTCAGGCAAAGTTTGCAGGGCATTGCCGGCCAGGTTCAGGTATTTCAGTTTCTTCAGCTTTCCAAAATCGGGGCCCAGGTCGGATATCTTATTCATGCGGGTGCCCATTTCGAAATAACCCAGGTCGAGGTATTCAAGATTGGTAAGCGCGCCAAAACCCAAAGGCAATGCAGTCAACCGGTTCGCCTTTAAATCCAAAACTTTAAGACTGGTAAGCTTGCTAATTTCAAGAGGTAGGTTGTCTATAGCGCATTCTTGCGCCAGCAATTCAGTTATGGTTGGTATTTGCGCCAAAGCAGTTAATACCTGAGCAGCATTTAAATTGAGGTTCTTACTTACATTGATTTTTTGAAGATGATTTATTTGGGCAAACGATGAAGGCAATACCTTAATGTCGTTACCCGAAATATTTAGGTCCTTCAGGCTAATCACCTGCCCTATTTTGTTATTCAGTTCCGAAAGGCCGCTATTGGCAAAGTTCAGTTCTTCAACCTGAAGGTTTTTGATGCGGTCGTAAACATCCTCATCGTACAGGTAGGCGTTATGTTCCAGGTTCAGCACGCGTAACTTCTTCAAAAGACTGATAGAATCAGGTAGTGTGGTAAAGTTGTTGTCCTTCAAAATAACAACCTCAAGATTCTTCAACTCCTTAATATTAGCCGGCATGGTTTTGTATTCGCCACCGGTTAGGTTTAGCTTTTTAAGCTTGGGTAGTTGCGCCAGTTGGTCGAATAATTTAAACAAGTCAATGGCTTTCGACCTTGTGCAGGTAAACTCCTCCACGTTCTTAAGCTTTGTAATATCATTACTAAAAGTAGCCTTGGGATAATTGCTGAAAGAAAGCGCTCTTGTCCCTTCAACATTTTTTAAAGCATTCTCAATAGTCGCGTTCGCTTCCACTTCTGCTGATTGCTGGTTGCCGGCATTAGCACTCTTATACTTTTCGAACAACCCTTTGGTAATGGAATCCTGGGCACGCTTGCTAAGCTTGTTCCAGTCATCGGCGGTAAAAGGGTTGGTTATTTTTCCGGGCTCGTTTTGGGCAAATAAAAATGCATGGCATAAAACCGTCAGTATGATTGTAATCGCTTTCTTCATTTTTGTATTGCTCGTTACAGGTTACTTAAAATCCAATTATTGACGGCGGTAAACTTACTGAAACTTTGCTTCACCTTTCAACCTCAGCTAATTACAAGTCGGTAAACTCAATGGTCTCCAGTTTACTTCTAAACCGCAGGTACATTAATAAAGCGGCAGTACTCAATCCAATTACAAAGCCTATCCATATACCGCTAACGCCCATACCAAAATGAAAAGCCAGCAAATAACCGCAGGGCACCATAATTAACCAATATGATGCAAACGCCAGTATAGAAGGCACTTTTGCATCCTGCATACCCCGTAACACGCCAACGCCTACTACCTGCAAACCATCGCCCAGCTGGAATAAAGCAGCCAAGAGTATTAACGACGATGCGGTTGAAATAACAACCGGGTCGCTGGTATAAATTTTGGGCAGTTGTTTGTTGAACACTAAGAACAACAGCGCAAATATTACCTGGCTGCATAGCGTAAGCAGGTATACGGTGTTACCCGAAATCCGCAACTCCTCTTTATCTTTTGCACCAAAAGCATACCCCGTCATAATAGTACCGGCAGCTGCCAGGCCCGATACCATCATAAACGTAATACTGGCCAGGCTTATTGCCACCTGGAAAGAAGCAAGGCTCGATTCGCCCAACCACCCGGTCATTATCTGCCCGGCGCTAAACGCAGCTATTTCAAAAAAGCCCATCAGGCCCGAAGGAATTCCTATTCGTAATATCTGGCCTACATAACTCTTAACCGGTTCGGCCACAGCTTTGTATTCCTTTATCAGCGCATCGGTTTTTTTATCGAGCAAAACATAAACCCCAATCATAAGGCACATCAAGGTGCGCGAAATACCAGTGGCCATTGCAGCACCAACAATGCCGTGCGCCTCAAACCCCAGGTGGCCATATATTAAAACCCAGTTTAAAAAAACGTTGCACACCAGGCCAATAATCATCACCATCATCGATACCTTGGTACGGCCCTGCCCATCTAAGTATTGTTTACCGAGGGTAAAAAATATAAGCATGGGGGTAGAGAAATTAAGCACATGCAAAAAGCTTTGCGCAAGGCCTGTAATCTTTTCGTTCTCACGAAACAGGTAAAAATGAGAGCCA
Organism: uncultured Bacteroidota bacterium; assembly: GCA_903861145.1. GTDB lineage: Bacteria > Bacteroidota > Bacteroidia > Chitinophagales > LD1 > Bog-950. The sequence continues at coordinate 3,832 of CAIOTH010000023.1, forward strand.
ACCACAACCATTATCACATAGAAGAGCACCGAAATTACCGCAGCCACTTTAGTAGCCGATTTCATGACCCCGATTGATTTCCAACCATGGCCCTCGCCAAATGCTTCTGATACCAAGGGCGATACCGAGTACAATACGCCCATGCCCAACAGCATAAACAAAAAATATACCGAGTTGGCCACACCGCTGGCACCCATGTAAACCGCCCCGAGGCCGCCTACCTGCACCGTATCGAAAAAGCCCATTAACACCAAACCCAACTGCCCTGCCACAATAGGCAGCGCCAGCTTTAGTGCGCTCTTCATCGATATTTTATATTTTTCTACGGTAGACATTTGTTGGATTTAAAGGCAGCCCGAAAATAACCGATTGCCCATCATGCTTTGTATAAATAAAAAAACCCCACCGGCATAAAGCCAATGGGGAAAAAAAATTTCTTCTCTGGTTTAGTGCCTTATTTCTGAACTCTTTCTATCACGGTTTTACCGCGGTATACAAGTTTGTCTTCGCTCCAGTGTGCGCGGTGCAATAAATGCGATTCGCCTGTAGTTTGGTCAACACCTGTAGTAGGGGCCGTAGCCTTGTAGTGAGTTCTTCTCTTATCTCTTCTTTGTTTCGAGATTCTATGTTTAGGATGTGGCATGGCACTATGTTTTTAATGATTATTTAATTGTTTGTTGTTTTAATCCTTTTTTAAGTTTTTCAATGCAGCCCAACGCGGGTCAACATCTCCTTCCTTCTTATCTCTTCTTTCGTTTTCCGAATCTAAAATAAACTTCAGCACTTCTTTATTACACTGCGGCTCCTCGCCCGGCTTTTCGCAACCCAACTTTCTGATTGGCAAACAAAGATTAATGTATTCGTACACCAACTGTGCTACATCAATAATCGTTTCGTCGCGGCTTATAAAAATTACCTCGTCCTCATCGCTTAACTGCGTTGGGTCTTCCGAAAACTTGATATAAACCGTAAAGTCGCCGAAAATATTTTTATTAAATGGCTCCAGGCAACGGTCACATTCCGTTTTTACCCAACCATCAATAAAAAAATTAAGTGCAAAGAACGTTTCCTTTTTTTCAAACTCCAGCTTTACATGCACCTTACAATCCCGTATTGGCGACTCCTCGAAATGCTCGAAGAATTTCGCGTCAATGTCGTAATCAAAATTGTGAACACCAACCCTAAGACCAACATATGGGATTTCAAATTCCCTTAACCCTTTCACAGCTCAATGTTTATGGTAAGTGTTCCGGCTTTATAAAACTCAATCTTCAAACAACTCAATATCTCAGCTTTCACAAAAAGGACGGCAAATATAGCCGATTTACCGAAAAATAAAAAGGTTTTGCAAATAATTGGTGGAAATCAGGGGGTTGGGAGATAAAAGCGTTGGGTGGCCGACTCACCCATCTGCCTGTCGGCATCTTCCCTCTCTTTCAAAAAACCAAGCTGCGCAAGGTAATTTGACATAGAGGGAAGAACCATTTTTGAGTTGCTGCCATACTATTTTTGTTTGCCAAACCCAAGCGCCGTGGTTCCCCTCTATGTCGATTGCTTTGCGCAAGCTTAGCTTTCGAAAGAGAGGGGATGCCGACAGGCTGGGGTGAGTTGGCTGTTAACGAATCGACCGCCCAAATTTTTCAATTTATGTAACCTTTTGTAACCCCCTCGCGCATTTAAGGGTTCCATTTCCAGCAGGGTGGGTCTCACTTTAAAAATATTAACTTATTGATTACCAACAAATTAATCTGTTCCATACAGCAAATTGGAACCCACCGTGGCTTTTCAAATGCTACTCTGTACTCCCTTTATTACCGGCAATAATCTGCTCAATTAATTGCAATTGCTCAGGCTTTAACTGCTGTATCACCTGTTGGTTAATTACCGTTTTGTTTATCTGCACATAGTTATTCTGGGTGCTTACCTTAATTTCATTTGGCCTGAACGCCTTCGTAGTTTCAAGATATAATTTAGCAGCCTTCATATCCCCCTTCAATGCAGCCTTAATTACGGTGCCCATAATATCCTGGCTCATTATATTAATAGCATCGTTTTTCTCGCCCCATGCTTCATTACCGCCATAGTCTTTCAAATGTTCACGCACCGTTCTACGGCTAAGGCTACAGGTAGTAGCCAGGTAGGTTTGGGTTGGCACAGTGCCGTTAGCCCGCGTATAGGCTTTCATAGCCCTCATTATTTTGGCATGGTTATGCTCCCAAATAAACTCCTTATCTAATATCGCCGCTGTTTTGCCAACAAGCGCATCACACTCCTCATAACGCTCATACTCTGTCAGCTTTGCCAGCTTACTATAAAGCATATCCATAAAGGCGCTTTTTTCATCAGGCTTTAACGCTGCCAAATGCGGTTGTTCAATTTTTTCCAGGCACAACAACATATCAAATTTGTGTGCAGTTTGTGGTAATTTTTCCATGTTTTAATATTTTATTACGAAGTTACCTCAACCCAACTCAACTCGTACGGGGTGCGGATAAGTTGTAGGCATATAGATATTAACTCGATTTGTTAAATATGCGTGCCTCGGTTAGCTTTGGGAGCTTCGTGGTAGTAAAATAGGCGAGCCACTTTGGGTCTTTATGCTTTGCATGAATATAACCAGAGGTAAAAGCTTGTGAGGATATATTTTTTATAATTAATTTTAATTAAATTTTCCGACCTTAATGTTTGTAAAGCGAACAGAATCATTTAAGTTATAAATTAACATTATTTTCAAGCTATCAGATTTTAAATAGTATTTATAAAAAAAGGACATCTGATCAGCTTGGCCCATTAAACTCTTACTATATACTCCAGTAACATAAATTGCATTTCCTACCTTAAATCTGCATGAATCATGAAGCTCACGTAGCGCACTTGCCATTTGCTCAACCGGTAAGTTTGCTTCTATAAACTCATTTTCAGCGCTCCCATCCTCAATTCTCTGAATTAAAGCATCAGCCTTTTCTTTGGCTAAATTCCTTTTACTATTATCCATCTTTAGCCCGCAACCAGTCGTAATAATTGTTGCAAATGCAATAACCCAAAAAAATAAACTTCTTCTATTCACCGGATATAACTTTTTTATAACTAAAACGACAAATTATCCATTTCATTTTTGAAGCCCCAAGGCTTACTATTAATCATATATCGAAATTTGCCAGAGTAAATCCAATTTCAAATCCTGATACTCCTTAATGTTCCATAAATAAATACTACACACATAATTATAAGCAGAAAACCACTCAATCTGACCTGAAATAAGTAATATTTTCTTCCTTCACGTTTTTTTTGAAGAAATACAGATAATTTTTCAAGAGGATATAATTCTCGGTTCTTATTGACCAGTTGTGAATTATTCCAGTCCAACACTTTTCGTGGCACAAACAACATTAAAATGCCATATACAATAAAAACAAATTGAATAATTATAAATAATATTTTCAGCATTGTAGTCATTTCTTTCCATTTGAGCGAAGCGTCCTCGCTTCGTTCGATTATGCTCGTAGCTTCCGAGCTACGAGTCAATCTACTCACTCTCACTAATCAACAACCTATGCACCCCCACACCCAAAATAGCTCCCAAAAAAGGCGCAGTAAGGTATATCCATAAGTTTTCAAAATGCCCGCTAACAATAGCGGGAGCAATAGAGCGCGTTGGGTTAAGGCTGGTACCACTAATAGGCCCGCCAAACAAAACCAATAGCCAAACAGTAGCGCCAATAACAATACCGGCTGTTATCCCCTTCTCCTTAGCACCGGTAGAAACCCTCAAAATAATCATCATCAATATAAACGTCATCACCACCTCCAGTATAAACGATTGCACCTCTCCCCCCGGCAAGGGTTGCGTAAAGCCCAAAGTCTTGCTATCGGGAAAAAGGAACTTCAGCAAGCCGCTCGCCAAAAAGGCGCCCAATAATTGCGAGCCCAAAAATGCAGGCACTTCTTTCCACTCAAACCTTTTATCAACCGCAAAGGCAACCGTAACCGCAGGGTTAATATGTGTGCCCGATATATCACCAAAAGCATAAATCAGTGCAATAATCACGAGGCCCCAAACAGTAGCAATACCCACCAAACCAAGCGCATGCGTCTGCTGGTCAACAATCACCGAACCGGTGCCCACAAATATTAAAATGAAAGTGCCAATGCACTCGCTTAGGTATTTCTTCATAGCCTTTAGTTATTTAAAATAAATATAGAAAGATTGATGAGTTTCCTTATTTAAAAATCCCCGGTTGCTATCACATTGGCTTCAGGAGAATTAATCCATTAATGGCCGCAAAATCAGTTCGGGCCACTAAATCGCAAACCTTAGTGGTTCTTAGTGCTCTTAGTGCCTTAGTGGTTAATTTCTCGCCTTTTAATTGGCCAATAAAAAAAGTTCCTCTTTTCTAGTATATCAACTTCTTTTACCCATACATTTGAATGTCCTTAACCCAATTATGAATTCAGCAATTTCCGGAGACTGTAAATCGCTTCACCAAATCCTCCAGGTTAAGAAGCATTATTATCGCTTAACTAAATCCAATAATGACTAACGATCAGCGCGGGCACGGGTTAAAACTCTCAACTGCCGGTGTACTTATTACACTGGGCATCATTTTCGGCGACATCGGAACTTCGCCCATTTACGTGCTAAACGCTATTGTTAGCGGCCACATCATAACACCCGAGCTGGTCCTCGGCGGCCTTTCCTGCGTTTTTTGGACCCTCGTACTCATCACCACCATCAAATACGTATTCCTTGCGCTTGACGCCGATAACCGCGGTGAGGGCGGAATATTTGCCCTTTACGCCTTAGTGCGCCGCTACAAAGTTACCTGGACGATTTTTCCTGCCATCATCGGTTGCGCATCGCTTATCGCCGATGGATTTATTACACCACCCATTTCCATCTCATCTGCCATCGAAGGTTTAAGAATTTTGAACCCCGATATCCCTACCGTACCAATCGTACTGGCCATTCTTGCAGGCCTGTTTATTTTTCAGCAGTTCGGCACCCGCATCGTTGGTGGAATTTTCGGGCCCATCATGCTAATCTGGTTTACTATGATTGGTGTTTTAGGCATTAAAGAAATTATTAGATACCCGCAGGTATTGCATGCTCTTAATCCTTATTACGCCATTAATCTGTTAGTGCATTATCCCGGCGGCTTTTGGTTGTTGGGCGCGGTTTTCCTTTGCACCACCGGGGGCGAAGCACTCTACTCCGACCTGGGCCATTGCGGCAAATCAAATATCCGCGTAAGCTGGATTTATGTTTTATCAATGCTTCTGCTTTGCTATTTCGGGCAGTCGGGTATGTTACTTGGTCAATACAGTGGCCAGCATTGGCCCGAAACAAAATCAACCTTCTACTCAATGATGCCCGAATGGTTTTTGCCCATTGGTATCACCATTGCTACGCTTGCAACTATCATCGCATCGCAGGCCTTAATTTCGGGCTGCTTTACACTGGTAAACGAAGCCATGAAACTGCGTTTGTGGCCCAACCTTAAAGTTATTTACCCCACTACCCACCAGGGCCAAATGTATATACCGGGCATTAACTGGTTTTTGTTTTTTGGATGTATTGCCGTAACCCTCCTCTTCCGCGAATCGGGCAATATGGAAGCTGCCTACGGTTTGGCCATAACCATTAACATGTTAATGACTACGTTGCTGTTAACTTATTTAATGCACGTACACCGTCGGCCTGCTGTAGTAGTATGGGGTATCCCTATTGTATTCCTTACAATCGAAGGGGCCTTCTTTGTTTCGAACATGATGAAGTTTAGCCACGGGGGCTGGTTCACCTTTATGATTGCCGTGTTCTTGTTTTTTGGCATGTGGGTTTTTTACCAGGCGCGCCTGCTTCGCAAAAAGCACATCGAGTTTGTTGAGATTAAAGACTACATCGCCCCGCTAAAAGATTTAATGCATGATGAAACCATACCCAAAGAGGCCAATAACCTGGTATTTATGAGTATGGCCAACGATAAAAGCCACATCGACTCTAACATCATTTATTCCATCTTCCGCAAGCGGCCAAAGCGGGCTGATATCTATTGGTTTGTGCACGTCGATATCTCCAACGATCCGTTCGGTGCCACGTATGCCGTTGATACTATTGTTGCACGAAGAATATTTTTTGTGCGCCTCTCATTCGGTTTCAAGGTTGAACATAAAGTAAACCTGATGTTCAATAAAATTGTAGAGGAAATGGTTAAGAGTGGCGAGGTGGACGAAATCTCGCACTACCCATCATTACGTAAATACAACATGCCTGCCGACTTTAAATTTATTTTGTTGAACACCCGGGTAGCTATTGACGACGCCCTTACTCCTTTCGAGCAATTTGTTGTTAAGGGTTATCGCTTTATTAAAAGCATATCGCTTACATCTGCCGAAGATTTTGGACTAGAACTAACCAACGTTGAGGAAGAAACAGTGCCTATCCGTATAGCACCATCCAGCAAAATAGATTTGCAAAGGGTAACTTAATACAATTGATTTAAAAATCTAATTGTATTACACCACTACTAATGGCGCTTAAACATAAGAAACGAAAGGGGTTGAATTAATTGCAATTCTCTCTTACAATTCTTAATCACTGTATTTGATCATAAGAACCATAATGAATCAGCGTTCTATAACATTTAATTCATAAAGTGCTTAAGCAAGCGCACTTCTTCTTCGGTTAAAAACCTCCAGCGGCCACGGGGCAAATCCTTTTTGGTAAGGCCTGCAAAAAACACGCGGTCCAGCTTTTCAACTTCATATCCTAACGATTCAAATAAACGGCGGATGAATCGGTTTTTACCGGTATGTATTTGTATGCCAACCTCAGCTCTGTTCTTCGAGTTGGGGTAAGCAATTTCATCAACTTCAGCAATTCCATCTTCAAGCACAACTCCACCTTCAGCAATTTTATCAAAGTCCTCTTTCATCAACTTCTTATCTAATACTACATGGTACACTTTCCTTATCTCGCTACTGGGGTGAGTTAGTTTTTGGGCAAGCTCACCATCATTGGTAACTAATAAAACACCTGTGGTATTTCTATCCAGTCTTCCTACAGGGTACAAACGTGGCACCGTTGGCGATTTTATTTGGGCATAGGCACCGCGCAAAAGCTCCATAACTGTTCTGCGGTCTTTCTCATCCTTAACAGTGGTAATAAAATCCTTTGGTTTATTGAGAAGCACGTAATACTTCTTCTCCATGTTGAGTTTCTTACCCTCAAACTCGATATCATCGTTGGCCTTTACTTTGTAGCCCATTTCAACTACCACCTTGCCATTCACTTTTACCTTGCCATCTTTTATCAGTTCATCGGCCTTACGGCGAGATGCAACACCCGAATGTGCCAGGTATTTATTAAGCCGTATATCATCCGAAACCTTAGGCATATCAACTATGGCTTCAATTTCTTCGTCTTTGTCTTTGGCTATTTTAGGTGAGAAGAACTTTTTTCTTGGAAACTCTTTCGATGATTTTTCAGCCCCATGGTCTTCATCCCCTTTAGGCTTGCGTTTCTTTAATGCGGGCGATTTTTTGGCGAAATACTTTTTAGCGGCATCAGCCAAAGGGTTTTTCTTCTTCTCCAGCTTTTTATAAGGAATGGAAGACGATTTGCCTATTGGCTTCGAAGAATTATCTGAATTCAATTTTTTACTCACGATTCAAATATAGCAAACTTAGGCTGTCGTCATATATTCTACGCCCATGTTTCGTTCATCAAAAAACTACGGAGAATACTTTTACTTTACCTCAACCGATACAATTTCAACCCTTCTTTCAAGCGCTGCCGCAGGGTTGTAAACCGAGTTACGTTTATCTTCAAGCTTATCGCTAACCGTTTTTGGCGCTGTCTCCTTACCCAAAGATTCGCTCTTTAAAATCAAAGCACCGCTATTAATATAAGGCAGCAAAGCGCCATCGCGGTAATGGAAGAAGTAATTCCTAAGCGAAGCCACACGTCTATAACCAAGCTTCATGTTGTAGTCATTTAAATGCAACGGCGAGCAGTAACCCTTAACTATTATTTCAAGTTTATTGCCGGCTTTCATTATATCGAGCAACTGCGCGCTAAACGCCACCAAATCATAAAACCCCCTATCCACCTCTTTGCCAAACAAATCGTCTATTTGATTTTCAGCAGCCGTTTTGTCGCCACCCTTCAAACCCTTGCTGAACTCCCTTTTGTATTGATAGTGCATCGCGCTGTAGGCCTCATAAGTTTCTTTATAGTCCAGCGCAGTCGTATCTCTCAAATTACAACACTCCGGCTCATCATTATGAAAATAAAGCTCAACCGGCAATAGCTGCTTTATTTTTTTAACCTGTACATCAACAAATTGCCGAGGCGGCGCCTGGGCAATAGTTGCGGTGTCGCGCGGCACAACCGGGTTGCTTGTAACTGCAGTATCTTTCTGCACGGTCGGCACTTCTACCACGGAAGTTGTATCAATTTTATGCTCCACCTTTTTACCGGTATTGTAAGCGTAAATATCGTTACAGCAAGTCTCCGCTTCAATAAAATAGGAGCCCTTACGATTAGAGGTCAAATACATCCTGCTGTCATCTAAAGTCCCGGTATAATACAAATCGTTTTGAGCCGTATTAATTGGCTGCATTAGGTTAACAGGATTCGTCCATTGCCCATAAGCACCTTTAGTCTTAAAAATGTCATACCCCCCAAACCCATAATGCCAGTCCGATGAGAAGTAAAGCACTTTATCATTTGCATCATAAAACGGGGTTATTTCATTGCCCTGTGTATTGATAACCTTACCCGCGTTTACCGGTGCACCATAAGTATGATCGGCATTTATTTTACTTACCCAAATATCAAGGCCGCCTTCGCCGCCAGTACGGTCGCTGGCAAAAAACAAAACGGGTTTTCCCTCATTGTCATAACCAAATGCCGGTTGGGTGTTAGTGGCACTGGCATCATTAATGCTAAGCCTTTCAGCATCGCTCCACTTATAATTCTCATAATGCGTTACATAAATATCGCAACGGTTGGCTACTTTGTTTTTCTGCTCGCATTGGGTAAAGTACAAGGTTTTTGTATCTGGAGTATAAGCTCCGTTGCCAATATTCAAATCGGCATTGCTGCCATTAGGCATGTAAATTTTTTCGGGGTTAGGCTGCTGGTTGTAAATCCTAACTAGGTATTTACCATCCTTCTTATCATCCGAAATATTACGCAACGATGAATACTGAATTTTATCAGGATAAACAGGCATAGCATTAAACTCAGAATTAGGCGTGTTTACCTCTTTGCCAAGATGTTCAATTTTTACCGAGTCAGTTTGCTTTTGATGGTCCAGCACCCACGAACAAGCTTCTATATCCTGCTGCGCCTTGGCACTGTAATAATCTTTAGGATGGTACCTGTTTTTAAAGCGCCTTAAAGCTTTAATAGCTTCATCGCTTTTGCAGGTGCAACTGCTGCGCAACATTTCGGCCAACCAAAATAACGATAACTGGTATTTGTTGACTTTATCAAGGTCAACCACTTTTTTATAAGCGGCAGCGGCTCCCTCGTAATCATTAAACATGCGACTCGCCTCGGCAAACTTGTAGTTCAATTCTACATTGCCATCATCTTTCTTTAAAGCTTCTTTATAGTAAAGCGAAGCGGCATAGTAATCGGCTTGCGCAGCTTTCTCATCGCCGCTTTTAACCAATTGCATAACCGTTTGCCCCGATGAAGCCTGCCCCGATAAATGCAACGATGCAAACAATAAGAGTATAACCGGTATAAAGCAATACCTGCCGGTTCTTATAAAAATGTAGGGCATACGGCTCCGGGCTTGTTTATCTTTTTCGTTCTTGCCAAAATATAAATAACACTCAGTTCAATGCCCCCGTTATACCGGCTCGCCGGCGTCAAATTCGAAAAGTCAATATCGTAGCTAACGTTAACCTGCAGGTTATCATAATCAACCCCCGCCATTAACCATCCGGCATTTACAATACGGCCATAGGCGCCAAGATTAAGCGCAACGGTGTGGGCAGTCTTTACATCCAGGTGGTATTTAATGTGGCCTCCCAAATCAACCTCCTGCTTTGTTTGCTGGCGCTGATACATTACCTCGGGTACTATATCTATTTTCTTGCTCACCTTTATTTGCGCCCTGGTATGCACTGTAAACCGTGGATTTAACAACGACGTATTATCGTTATAAAAAGATTGCCTAGGCCTTGTTAAGTGCATAGCACCAAAACCAATGGTAAAATTAGTGCGGTCATCTTTTACATACCGGTATGCAATGCCCGTCCCCAAATCAAAAACGGTAACGTGCGTTTGCGCAAAACTTTCGTTCATACCAATGTTCGGGTTAAACACATCACCGTTCCACTGGTTATCAAAATTAAGCTGGCTATAGTCAAAACTTCTGTTAACCAATCCCAACTGCAAGCCGTACGAAATAAAGTGATGGGCATTTTTACCAAGCGCCTTGATATATGAAAACGAAAGGTCTGCGTTTAAACTTGTAAACTTCGAATCTCCCTCCACATCATAATAAAATAAAAAGCCGCCACCAACCCGGTCGTTATTCTTAAGCGTAATAAAATTCATCTCGGCTGAAAGCGAAATGGTATTGTATTTAACCGGCACCGTTGGCCACTGGTTTTTGTAGTTACCAATAAACCGGTAATCACCATCAAATAAATTAGTGTTCGCCGGGTTTTGGTTCAATGGCGAAAAGTTGAACTGCGAAAAATGTATATCCTGCGCCGACACAAAAGCAGACAGAACAGCGCATAGCAATAACAAGCCGGTCTTTAACAACAAGCCGTTGACGGTTATCCCGGGTTTATATGTATGCGTCGTACTCATCTTAGTAAAGTTACGTTGCCTTTCTTTTCAAAATGATCTCCGGTTAAACACTGACCTTTTACATAATATCCAAAAACCGCGTCATCCATTTTCTTGCCTTTAAATGTGCCATCCCATCCCTTGGTTATATCTGTAGTTTCGAACATCTTCTGTCCCCAACGGTCAAACACGGTAAAGTAAATATTGGTTATGGCATTGGCCCTAACATACAATACATCGTTTTTGCCATCACCGTTAGGCGAAAAAGCATTCGGCACATAAATATTGGTTTCAGCGCAAGGAGTATGTCTTACATATACAATCACAGTATCAAGTTTGATACACGACTCCGAGTCGCGCACTTGCACAAAGTAAGTATTCGTCACTTTCGGGTCCGCCAACGGGTTAGCAATATTCAGCGAACCAATAATACTAGTATCAGGCTGCCAATCAACAGCCACCACATTGGCACTTAAAGTAAGGTTCAGTTGAGTTGTATCGCCGTAAATAATAGTATCAGGTATAGCAAACGCATGCACCGATGGCAAAACCGAGGTAACGTTCACTACAATCGAATCTTTCAATACGCAACCCAGTTGGTTCACCGTGGTTAACGTAAACGTTGTTGTTTGCGAAGGCCGAACCACCGGGTTAGCGGTGCTGTCTCCCGAAACAATCTGGCTCACCGGTTGCCAAACATACGTAAGCTGTTCGCCCGGTTCGGTACTCGATGCATGAATGGTCAGCGTATCATTAGCACAAACCACATTACCGGCCAATAATCTCAGCGCATTCGTGTCAACCAATAATTTTTGGGTGAAGGTATCGGTACATGCGCCCGAAGAAATAACCAACTGGTAAGTAGTTGATTGCGACGGCGTAGCGATCGGATTAGGTATATTGGATTGATTGAGATAAGTGGAAGGAATCCAGGTATAACTTACCAACGAATCCTGCCCCGAATTAACGCCAATTTGTTTCGACTGCCCGGCGCACAATGTAAAGGTAGGCAATGTATCGCTCGATGTATTTGTAATAGCTACTACCTGGTGTTTAACACTATCCTCTGCCCTACAGGTCGTTCCGTAGCTTACAATCAAACTAACTGTATAAACCCCGGTTTGCGTATAAACATGACTTGGGGTTGGACCGGTACCTGTATTGCCATCTCCAAAATCCCATTGGTAAGTTGCGTTAGGCGGCGCCTGGCTAAGGTTATTAAATTGAACAGTATCGGGTATGCAACCGGGTATTGGGCTATTAAAAGCGGCGGTAATCTGTGCAACATTACCCACTTTTATATGCAGGGAATCTTTAAAAATGCACCCTGCACTACTAGTAACCGTTAGGTTAAACGTAGTTGTTTGCATAGGTAAAACTACAATGGTTGAAGTCCCCGAACCGGTTAGAATGGGTGAAACCGGTTGCCAGTTAAACGTGTATTGGTCGGGCGTCGAGTTAGTAGCAACCAATGTTAAGGTATCACCCTGGCAGGTTAAGGTATCACCTGCTATAGTTAAGGTATTTGCATCAACCAAAACTGTTTGCTTAAAAGTATCTGTGCAAACTCCATTCGAAACCAGCAACTCGTAATTTGTATTAATTGGTGGGTTTGCAAATGGGTTGGGCACATTGCTCTGGCTAAGATGTGTAGCTGGAATCCATAAATAAGTTACCAGCGAATCATACCCCGGTGGTAAACCAATCTGTCCACGCGTACCAGGGCAAATTGAAACCGGCGCAATAGTATCTGTCTTGCCGGTCGATAATACAATTATTCGCTTTCTTAAAGTATCCGAAAAATTGCAACTACCCGGGTCGGTTACAACTAATTGCACGGTATAAATACCACCTTGTGTGTAAATATGAGTTGGATTTGTTGCATTAGAGGCAGTGCCATCACCAAAGGTCCATGTAAATGTTGGCGAAACCACCGTTTTGCTCGAGTTAATAAACGAAAGTGTATCAGGTATACAAACTGTTGTAGGCACGCTAAACGCTGCAACAACAATAGGCAACTGCAAATCCATTTTAAATACGGCGTTGTTGCAATTAGGGCTGTTGTTTGTGTTTGACACTACACCCGGTGTGGTTGGGAAGGTACTCATACCATTACACCCGGCACATACCGATTGATAAATTACCCCTTTGCGGTCGAACCTCGATGTTCCTCCATCCACATGTTCCTCATCACCGTTACTTCCAAAATAAGTAGCGAACGAAATAGCCGAGGCATCATCTTTCATTACCATCACGTAAAAATCCTGGTTGTCGGTAGTTGGCTGAATTGCATTAGGGGTAACCTGTAACCCTTGTGTAGATAAAGGCGGTGCACCGGCTATGTTATAGTCCGCAAAAAAGTTAGAACCCCAACCGCTGATATAGGTTTTACTGCACACGTCCACCAAAAAGGCTGTAGGCGAAATATCCGGTTGGCCTCGGCCACTGCCAAAAGTAGTAGACCAAATAATCGTATCTAGCTTCTGGCTCAGCTTACTGATAAACTGCCCGCTTTTAGGATTGCTGAATGCTGCGTTAAATATAAACCTGCCTGTAGTATCTTCCGTTTGCCCGAAAACATAAGGATAACCGGCAACATCGGTTCTAACAAAATAAACCTGGTCATATTCAGGCGTTCCGTAAAAAGTAGATTGCAATAAAGCATTTCCGTTTTGGCTTAAATGTGCTATAAAACCTTCGGCCCTTCCTCCGCGGTTTGTAGTTTGCAGCGAACCTGGTGTATTCGGAAAATTATTTGATATAGTACCACCCGCCACATACAAATCACCATTCGGGTCAAAATCGATAGAGTAAATTGCATCCTCATCATTGCCCCCTAAAAAGGTGCTCCATATAATAGCTGAAAGGCCGCTATTCATTTTAACCACCACGCCATCCGTTCCTCCTGCAAAAGTAGTTTGCAGCGCCCCTGCTGTAACCGGAAAGTTTGCAGAACGCGTACAACTGGCAATGTAAACGTTATCGTTCTTATCAATATTGATTTCGCCACGCACTTCATCCGCATAATTATAATTCAGGCTGGCATATTCCGGATAAGTGAGCCCATCATTATCCGAACCACCCAGATAAGTAGAACCCAAAAGTGCCGTGCCCGAACTATTGAAACGCGTAACAAACATATCGCAACCGGTAGAGTAATGCACCCCAATGCCGTAAAATATACCGGGATCGAAACCACCGTTATAAGTAGTATCGAACGCGCCGTGCGTAACGGGAAAATTACTTGATGCAGTAGTCCCCAATACAAAAAGTTCATCATTACTATTTACAATAAGGCTATGCGGAAGCTCATCATGGTTACCACCCAGGTAAGTTGAATAAATTCTTACCGTTCCTGCCGAATCATATTTTGTGATAGATATATCGGTACCCGTTCCATCCAAACCGGTTTGCCCAAAACCTATACCGCCGGCCCATGTGGTTTGGAAAGCACCCGGAGTTACCGGGTAACTATAACCCGAAAGAAAAAATGCAGTACCCGCAGCGTAAGCATTCCCTTTACTATCATAAGTAGCGCTGTATCCAAAATTATCAGTAGTCGAACCGCTGAAAGTAGAGAATATAAGTATCGGGTCAATTATAAGGTCAGCCGTTTTATTATACCCATCAGGAAAAACAAACGAAACATTATTTCCGCTTAATTTAAAGTTGCAGGCCACTTGTTGCTTTTGCCCGTTAACCACCTGGTATGCGTATGGTTTAGTATCTACAACTTTCCCTACGGAAGTTTTCAGAATCAAATCTCCGTTAAGCATTGCTATGCCATCCAATCCCTCATAGTTTATCAGTACATCCTCACTATTACCACCGGGCTTTACCACAAAATCATACTTAACACTTACCGATACCGATGCCACATCCAAATCAATGTTGTTGTAAACGTTTTGATATACCACATGCCTGTAACCGCCTACACGCGAGGCCCAACGTTTTGGGTCTTTACCAATATAAAAGTTGTAATACTCTTTTTGCTTTTCGTTACCTGCAATTTTACAATCCGCATTAGCATTCAAAAAGTTCTCGCGAAACACATGGCCGTGTATGGTAAGGTCCATATCAGGCTTATACAAATGCGGATGGTGCGAACGGCGCATGCGGTTCATATCAGCACTATCTTCTAAAACAAAAGTAAGGTTGGTTTTGCAAAGGAAAAGGCTGCCGTTATGAAACTCCGTTTCAAACAAAATCCGGCTATCCCACTGGTTTTTATTTTCCTTAAAGGCAAGCGCCCCGCAATCGCTGCAACCCGCACTTTGGGCCCGCATTTGCGAAACAAGTAGTATAAAAATAGATACGAGTAAATAATTCCTCATCCTGCTATTTAGACGCTCAAGTTATTAAAATAGTGGCACTTATACAATTGCGAATTTGCCCCGGTTCTTTTTACATTCCAATGACAATCCATTCAAAGTTAAATTTAATATTTACAGAATGAAAAAACTTTACACGTTTATTGTCATGGTTGTCCTTTTGCCTTTCACTAGCATGCTAAAAGCTCAAGCCACGTGGGCACCTACAGCGGCGCCTTCCGTTTGGGACAGGTACGATGACACTTATTTTATTAATCCCGATACCGGGTGGGCCGTAACTTTGTACGACAGCGACTCATATTCGCATCAGGTGTATGAATATGCCACAATAGTAAAAACTACGGATGGAGGAAATACCTGGCAGAAAATGCTTGATTCTTCCAAAAGCATGTTCAGGGATATTGCATTCCTGGATGCCCAAAATGGATTTATTGGCATGCTAGAACCAACCGTTATCGCTCAGGATACCGTCTTTATGTACCAAACCCACGATGGCGGTGTTACCTGGCAACCGGTTACCAATTTACCTGGTCCTAAGCAAGCGGGCATTTGTGGCATGCGTGTTATCAATGATTCAACTTTATATGGTGTAGGTAGATATTACGGGCCTGCCGGTTTTTACAAAACCACTAATAAAGGTGTAACATGGAGCTATCAGGATATGTCAGCTTATGCCTGCGGTTTAGTAGATGTTTTTTTCTTTAATGCCGATACAGGCTTTGCTTGCGGACCTAATTGCGACGGGCACCCTAACTTTGTAACTTTCGATTTCGGTAGTGGCACCATTTTATTTACCACCGATGCCGGAAATACCTGGCAGGTAAAAAAGGTAACCAGCCGCAAAAAGGAATGGTGCTGGAAAATGTCGTTTCCAACCCGCAATATTGGTTATGCATCGGTTGAATCAATCAGAACCAGCCCACTCGATTCGCAATACTGTCTTAAAACAATTGACGGTGGGCAAACCTGGCAGGATGTTTTTATTGCCCAGGTACCAACTGAGGAGTGTGTTACCGGGGGCTTTGACGAGCAGGGCATCGGCTTTATCAATGATTCAGTCGGTTGGGTAGGAGGGAGAAACGACCAATACGGTCTTGCTCCTGTTTTCACTTACAAAACCACAGATGGCGGCATAAATTGGACCCCTGAATACTGGGGAGAAAACATTAATCGCTTCCGTAAACTGTCCGATACTCTTGCCTACTTTTCAGGTAAAACAATTTATAAATACAGCAACGTTCATGTTCCGTTAGCTATAACCGACGTAAACATGCCGGCCGAAATTACCGTATATCCCAACCCAGCCAACACCGAAATAACGGTTAAAACAGACCAGGCCGATGTAATACGTATTTTTTCTACTACCGGCCAGTTACTGGCAGAGTCAATACAGCCTCCCGATAACCGTATAAACATCAGTTATGTTGCCGCCGGCCTTTATATCATTCAGGTAAAAGCAAAAGATATTACGTGGAATATTAAATGGGAGAAGAATTGATGCCTCATAAAAAAAGCGCTCCTTAATTTAAGGAGCGCTTTTTATTTATTGTAACCTTCAAATCTTAATCCCAGAAAGGATATCCGTTTTCTGCAATCATTTTATCGGCAACTGCACGGCGGATATTTTTGGTATTAATCATTTCGTATTTGGTAAAACGCTTTAAGCCCATTGCCATAATACGTAGTTCATCGCCACCGGCAAATGCAGCCAATGCTTGTTTGCCGCTAATGTTAATGCGGTCCATAGCATCAAAGAAGAAGCACTTAACCATATCAACATAAAGTTGCGAAGCCTCTAAACCGTGCAGGTTAACAAGTTTTTCAGCACGTAACATAGCCGATTCCATGGTGTAAAGGTCCATCATCATATCAGCGCCGTGCATAATAATTTCCTGTTCCTTTTCAAGGCCCATCATCAGTTTTTGAACTGCACCCCCTATCACTAATAAGAAAGCCTTCTTCGCATTCTTCAGTGCTTTTTTCTCAGCGCCAAATACATCATCTGCATCCGGAGTAGAAAAATCAGGCACGCTCATTAATTCCTTTTGAATGGCCATACCGGGGCCCATTAAATCAATCTCGCCTTTCATAGCACGCTTTAACAAAGCATCGATAGAAAGAAGGCGGTTGATTTCATTCGTTCCTTCAAAAATCCTGTTTATACGGGCATCGCGATATGCGCGGGCCATAGGGTATTCTTCGCTATATCCATAGCCACCAAATGTTTGCAGGCACTCGTCAATAATAAAATCCAAAACTTCCGAGCCTAACACTTTTAGTATTGCGCATTCAATAGCATACTCTTCCGCTCCACCGGTTAACACTTCAGTTAAAGATTTACCTGCAGCTGCCAGCTCATGTTCCTTTTCGTTAATCAAACCGCAAATTCTCCATGCAGCCGATTCACCGGTCCAAAGTTTTATACCCATTTCGCCCAACTTATGCTTAATAGCACCGAAAGAAGAAATAGGGGTTTTAAACTGCTGTCTTTCGTTAGCGTATTTTACCGTTTCATCAATAGCGCGTTTACAGCCGCCTAATACTCCGTTACCCAGCTTAAAGCGGCCTACGTTCAAAATCTGGAAGGCGATTTTATGGCCCTTTCCAATTTCGCCTAACAAATTCTCAACCGGTACTTTTACGTTATTAAAAAACACCTGGCGGGTAGATGAAGTCTTAATACCCATCTTCTTTTCTTCTGCACCAATGCTCAAACCTTCCATGGTCTTTTCCAAAATGAAGGCAGTAAATTTGTTGCCATCAACCTGCGTAAACACAACAAAAATATCGGCGATACCTGCGTTGGTAATCCACATCTTTTGACCATTAACAACATAGTGTTTGCCATCAGCGCTTAATTCAGCTTTCGTTTTAGCACCCAAAGCATCGCTACCCGAACCTGGCTCGGTTAAGCAATAAGCAGCTTTTAATTCACCGGTTGCCAGTTTAGGCAAATATTTTTGGCGTTGCGCTTCAGTTCCATAATACAAAATAGGAAGTGTACCAATCCCGGTATGTGCACCCATCGAAACGGAGAAACCGTGTCCACCGGCCAATACTTCACCAACAAATGAAGTAGTGATAAAATCCAAACCAGAGCCGCCATACTGTTCAGGTATAGCAAGGCCCAATAAACCAAGTTCGCCGGCTATGTTTAGCTTTTTTACAAGTAGGCCTTCTTCCTGTGCTTCGAGACCGGGCATAGCAGGGTCAATTTCGTTTTTTATAAAATCGCGGGCTGTTGTACGGAACATAATCTGTTCTTCAGTTATTTCCTCAGGAATAAAAACATTTTCCCATGATGTCTCCTTGATGACGAATTCTCCGCCTTTTAAGGTTGTCTTTTTACCGGTTGTAGCTTCCATTTTAATTGTATTTAGAATTTGGTTTTGGGTTTTATTTTAATTGTTTGAATTAGCTTTTTAGAAAGGATATTGATTTTCTTCGATAATCTTATCTGCAATTCTTCTTCTTGCCGCAGTTGTATTAATTGGTTCATATTTAGTAAAGCGCTTTAAGCCCATTAGCATAATACGAAGTGTATCTCCTTCATTAAATGCTGTGACAGCATGCTTGCCTGAAAGGTTAATTCTTTCCAGCGAATCAGAAATATAAACCCTCGCCAGGTCTATCTGTAGCGCTGCTGCAGCCTCGCCCCTAACGCTAATCAATTTTTCAACTCTAAGCATTACCGATTCAGAAACGAATAGCTCGATAAGCATGTCAGAAATATCCATAATGATTTCCTGTTGCTTGTCAATATCCTGCATAAATTTCTGAACCGCAGCACCGGCAGTCATCAGTATCGCTTTCTTTGCATTTTGCAAAGCTTTTTTCTCAGCAGCAAAAAAGTCATCCGAGTCACTGCTGCTAAAATCGGGCACGCTCATTAGTTCTTTTTGAACAGCCATGGCATGAGTAAACAAATCAAGTTCGCCCTTCATGGCTTTCTTAATCAACATACCTACCGAAAGCAAACGGTTAATCTCGTTAGTACCCTCAAATATTCTGTTTATACGTGCATCACGATAAGCACGAGCTACAGGGTATTCTTCGCTAAAGCCTGTTCCGCCAAAAACCTGAACGGCTTCATCAACTACATAGTCAACAGTTTCAGAACCGAACACTTTTAGAATAGCGCATTCAATTGCATACTCTTCTGCCGCTTTTAATTTTGCCTGCACTCTGTCCATTCCCTTAGCAACAAGCGCATCAATTTGATCTTCCAACATACCCGAAACACGGTAAGTGGCAGCATCAGTTGCGTAGGTTTTAACCGCCATTTCAGCCAGCTTATGTTTAATAGCGCCAAAAGACGAAATAGGCACGTTAAACTGAATTCTTTCATTCGCGTATTTCACAGAGGTAGTAATAGCTTTCTTCGAACCACCTAAACACAACACGCACAATTTATAGCGGCCAATGTTCAATGCATTGAAGGCAATTTTTGCTCCTTTGCCAACTTCACCCAACAAATTCTCAACCGGCACTTTTACATTATTAAAAAAAACCTGGCGGGTTGAGGAGCCTTTGATACCCAGTTTTTCTTCTTCTGCTCCCAGCGAAACACCTTCAGCTTTGGCATCCATAATTAATGCAGAAAATTTGTTGCCATCTATCTGCACAAACACAGTAAAAATATCAGCAAAGCCGCTGTTAGTGATCCACATCTTCTGGCCGTTCACGATATAGAACTTGCCATCTTCGCTAAGCACAGCCTTAGTTTTAGCGCCCAATGCATCGCTACCCGAACCCGGCTCCGTCAAACAATAAGCCGCTTTAATTGAACCATCACCTAGGCCCGGTAAATATTTTCTCTTCTGCTCTTCAGTTCCGAAATACAAGATAGGTAGGGTACCTATACCGGTGTGTGCAGCAAACGCCGCGGTAAACGAATGCCCTTTACCAATTTCCTCATTGATAAGTGTATCCGTGTGCGAATCCACTCCCAAACCACCATATTCCTCAGGTATTGCGGCACCAAGCAAACCAAGTTCAGCCGATTCATGCATTAACTGCACCACCAGCGCGTGGTCGCCTTTATCAATTTTGGCAACGTTAGGCGTTACACGCGAATCGATAAAATCCTGCGTAGTTTTAGCAAACATTTGCTGCTCCTCAGTAATTTCATCACGGGTATACACATCAGTAAATGGTGTTTCCTTTATCAGGAATTCTCCGCCTTTCACTACTTTTTTGGTTTCTGTTGTGGTTGACATATCATTTTGGTATTTAGTAATTAGTATTAAGTATTTAGACTGGTGCACCCACCTTGTTGAATTTTGTCAAGTCGGGATTTAGCTTTTGTTGCAAATTAAAGTTCATCTTCTGTATCTCCGTTAACCTGCTATATATAATTTCACTTACCTCTTTCGAAATCAATCCCAGCTTTTCAGAAACTATCACCTGCGTCTCCAACTCATAGCACGATCCGTGAGCTATTGCTAAAAAATGGCAAAACTCCTTTTCCGAATTTCGACCCGCTCCCTCAGCAATATTCGAGGATATCGATACTGCACTTCTTCTCATCTGAGAAACCAAACCGTATTTTTCTTCTTTAGGAAATTCAACGGTTATCTTATAAATATCAACTACCAAGTCAATAGCTTTTGTCCAAACTTTCAATTGCCGGTAATTATGCATAACAGCTACTCTTGAATTGTCTAAATACTAAATACTTGATACTAAATACCTGCACTACAGATTTTCAATGATTCCGGCAATACCCTGTCCGCCACCAATGCATGCGGTTATCAAACCGTATTTTTGTTTGCGTCTCTTCATTTCATTAATGATTTGAACGGTCAAACGGCCACCGGTGCTACCCAATGCGTGACCTAACGCAATACCACCACCGTTAACGTTCAGGATATCAGTGTTCAGGTTCAATTCTTTAATAACCGCTAAAGATTGCGCTGCGAAAGCCTCGTTCAATTCTATCAAATCAATATCCTTCATATCCAAACCTGCACTCTTCAAAGCCTTTGGCACTGCCGCAACAGGGCCAATGCCCATCAAGGTAGGGTCGACACCCACAGATACAGTAGTTACTAAACGTGCTATCGGAGTAAGGTTAAATTGTTTAACCGCTTTTTCGCTGGCCACAATAACAAAAGCCGCAGCATCACTTGTTTGCGATGAGTTACCTGCAGTTACGCTTCCACCTACTTTAAAAGCCGGTTTCAAGCCTGCTAAAGCTTCTTTGGTAGTGTCTTTACGCGGGCCTTCATCTTGCGCTACAGTAAATTTTCTTGATTTCTTCTTTCCGCCTTCATAATACACTTCTTCAATTTCAACCGGTACAATTTCATCCTTAAATCTTCCCGCTTCAATAGCGGCAATTGCCTTTTGGTGTGAGTTGAAAGAAAATTCATCCTGTGCTTCGCGGGTTACGCCATATTTAGTCGCAACTAATTCAGCCGTTAAACCCATACCTATAAAATATTCAGGATGCTCAGCAGCTACCGCATAATCAGGCACTGTTTTGTAACCTACGGTAGGCACTAAACTCATGGATTCAGTTCCACCGGCTATAATGATGTCAGCCATGCCTGCTTTAATTTTTGCAGTGGCCATAGCAATGGTTTCTAAACCCGAACCGCAGTAACGGTTAACGGTTACACCCGGCACTTCAAGTGGTAACGAACGAACCGCTACCCAACGTGCCATTTGCAAACCTTGTTCTGCTTCAGGTACTGCATTACCAACTATTAAGTCGTCAACAGCCTTAGGGTCCAGACTTGGAACGCGCTTTAATAGATCAGTAATTGCATAATAACCTAAGTCAACGGGATTTGTAAAACGAAATCCACCTCTTTTTGCTTTACCTACTGCGGTCCTTGAACCGGCTACGATATATGCTTCCATGTTTTATTAATATTTTGAATTGTGTTTTTAGATTTTGATTTCTATTAGTTTCTCAATGGTTTTCCTGAAGTAAGGATTGATTGAATTCTTTCAAGAGATTTCTTCTCTCCGCAAAGCGATAAGAATGCTTCTCTTTCCAAATCCAACAAATACTGCTCGCTTACTTTTGTTTCGGCCGATAAATCGCCACCGCACATTACATAAGCTATCTTCTTAGCAATCTTCATATCGTGCTCACTCGCGTAACCTCCAATATTGAAGGCCGCAACGCCTGCATACAAAGCACCTAAACCGGTTTTGCCTAATACGGTAATATCTTCGCGTTGTGCTTTTTGAACGTAGCCAGCTTCAGCCAATTCAATCGCTCTTTCTTTCGCAGCAGCAATCAAACGGTCGGAGTTCAACACAATCAAATCTTTCTTTTTATCCAACACACCAATTCCGTAAGCCTCATACGCTGAGGTAGCAACCTTGGCACTTGCAATAGCCTGGAACTTCTCTACCAATTGAGGAATCATAGCGTCGCCATTGTAATATCCATCACTGGCGCGAAGGGCCATTTCTTTAGTTCCGCCACCACCAGGTATTAAACCCACACCAACTTCAACTAAACCAATATAGGTTTCAGACAAAGCAACTGCGGAGTCAGAGTGCATGGTGAATTCACAACCGCCACCTAAAGTCATGTGATGAGGAGCAACTACCACCGGTATTGAAGAATAACGGGTGCGCATAGTAGAAGCCTGGAAAGCGCGAACCGCAAAATCCAGTTCATCAAAATCCTGCTCAATGGCCATCATAAATATCATAGCAAGGTTAGCACCTGCACTAAAATTTTCACCTTCGTGTCCTATCACTAAACCTCTCCAGCCTTGTTGCTCAGCAACGTCGATGGCTTTGTTAATGCCTTCAAGCACTTCACCGCCAATGGCGTTCATTTTGGTGTTCCAGCCAATATTCAAAATGCCATCACCAATATCATCCAAGCGGCAAGCGGCAGATTTCCAAACCGGTTTGTTACTTGCAGCTATATCACTTAAAATGATGAACGACTCAGTGCCCGGGATGGTTTTGTACGATTTGCTTGGTATATCGTAATATTTTCTTTTACCATTTTCAATTTTGTAGAAAGTTTCGTTTCCGGCTGCCAGCATTTCGGTTACCCATGGTGCAACATTAAACCCTGCTGCGGTCATTTTCTCAACCGTTTTACGAACGCCAACATTATCCCACTGTTCAAATGGCCCCATGCTCCACATAAAACCACCGCGCATTGCGTCGTCAATTCTATAAAGCTCGTCCGATATTTCAGGTATGCGCTTGGTTACGTACTCATTCACATAATACGAAAGGGTATTTAAGAACATCGCGCCTTTGTCGGTGCTCTTGGCAATAAATTTCAACCTGTCTTTCAGGTTCTCGATTGGCTTGCCACCTTCCAATACCGGGAACTTCACCTTCTTGTTAGTAGGCTCATATTCCATGGTATTTACGTTCAGGGTAGTGAACGTTTTTTTACCATTGGCATCTTTCGATTTTTTGAAGAAACCCTGGCCGCTCTTATCGCCAAACCATTTGTTTTCTACCATCTTGTTTACAAACTCAGGCAGTTTGAACACATCTCTTCTTTCGTCATTTGGCAGATTATCGTAAGCACCTTGTGCAACTTTAACCATCGTATCTAAACCAACCACATCGGTAGTGCGGAAAGTAGCCGACTTAGCTTTACCAATAAAAGTTCCACTCAAGGCGTCAATTTCATCAACGGTTAATCCCATTTCTTGCTGCAACTTCAATACAGCGCAAATACTAAATACACCAACGCGATTAGCAATAAATGCAGGGGTATCTTTACACAATACAGTTTGCTTGCCTAAGTAAAGCGAGCCATACTCCAGTAAGAAATCAATTACTTCTTTATCAGTTTCTGCCGTTGGGATAATCTCCAGTAAACGCAGGTACCGCGGGGGGTTGAAATAATGCGTTCCGCAGAAATGCGCACGGAAATCATCGCTTCTTCCCTCTGCCATTAAATGGATAGGAATACCTGAAGTATTTGAAGTAATCAAAGTTCCCGGTTTGCGGAATTGCTCTACCTTTTCAAACAACGATTGTTTAATGGCCAGGTTTTCTACCACCACTTCAATTACCCAATCTGCGTTCTTTATCCACGATAAATTATCATCAAAGTTACCGGTGGTTATGCGGCTTGCGAAAGCCTTATCATAAACCGGCGATGGATTGCTCTTTAAAGCGAATGCCAAGGCATCGTTCACCATTTTATTTCTAAGCGCTGGTTTCTTTGCGTCTTCTTCACTCAACTTAGGAGTTACGATGTCCAACAAAAAAACTTTAAGGCCTATGTTGGCATAGTGCAATGCAATACGCGAACCCATTACGCCCGAACCCAACACGGCTACGGTTTTAATTTTCCTTGATTTAGCAGGCGTTACTTGCACTGCTTTTTTTTCGGTTGCTGCTGCTTCCATTTTTTGTATTTAGATTTTAGTTTGAAGTATTTAGATTATTTCTGTTTCCGTTTTAAAAAGTAACACCAAAAACTGTCGGCCCCTGTTGCATTCGGATTGGGTACTTGAGAATTTACTACTTCCCATCCGTCCTTTGACATTTCGGCAAGAAACTTCAACACCGCCGTTTGGTTTTCAAGGCTAATTTTAGCATCACTTTTATCCAGCTTGATTTCTTTACTCTCGCCGCTACTATAAGAGACAAATATTTTGGAACCTGAAACCATCACCCGACCTGAAACAGTTGCATATTCATAAGCGCTGTTTCCACTCTGAGCATTTACAACTCCTGCTATTAGTAGCAAGACGATTAAAAGTGTCTGAGATATTTTTTTCATATCAGATTCTTTACCTACCAACCGTTTGGTAAGCGGTTTTAATTAAAATACCGGCTCCTTGGTTTCCTTGTCACTTGTTGTATGCTTATCTATCCTATTCAGTATTCTCTTGGTTGTATTCTTTAAATAGGAATGGTCGTTAAACACCCGGCTAAACATCAGGCTTCCTTCTATTTCAGCCACACTGCGCTCGGCCAGTTCATTGGCAATCTTTTCGGGGTATTTATCCAGGTAAATGGTTTTAACGGCATGGAAGAAGTCCATAAAAAATCTTCTAACCAATTCAGCAAACTCCGGTACCATCAAGGCAGTTTCAACGCCCATGTTCCCTAAAAGCGAACCCTTTTCTTTATCAAGAAATACTGCTTCTGCCGAGGTAAATAGTCTTTCAAGGCGTTCTTGAGGAGAACAACTCTTATCGTAGGCGTGGCTAAACACATTGGTCTTAAAAAACTCGTGCACTTCCTTTATCACCTTCTTCATTAACTCCTCTTTGCTGGGGAAGTAATGATAGAGTGAGCCCTTCTGCAATCCGCAGGCCGCAGCTATATCCGACATAGAGGTATTGAAATAACTCTTCTGCCTGAAAAGCTTAAGTGCTTCTAGTATGATGGTTTGTTCGTCTACTTTTTGTTTTGGCATAATGGGCCTCGTTTCCTAAGCGAGTTCAAAACTAAAACACTTTTTTTATTTACCAAACGGTCGGTAGGGAAAATAATTGTTAAGAATCCCACTTAGATTTAGCCGGCATCTCATTTGAGACCCCCCTATTGCATTAAATAATTGATAATCAAGTATTTGAATTTTATTTTGATACCCCCCTCCTCAGCAATAAGGGAAAATTAGGTAGTCAAGGCATACAAGCAACTCCATTTACACATAAACATGATGCTCCTTCCGCTTTACAAGCACTTATTTTTACATTCGCGCCACTATGGGCAAACTTCTTTCAAGGTTTATTTTCTGGCTTTTCGGGTGGAAAATTGATGACAGGTTAAAAGGCGATTTAAAGCAAAGTGTAATGCGCAGCGTTATTATAGCATCGCCACACACCAGCAATTGGGACTTTATTTTTTCGCGGGCCACCTTTTCGCTATTAGATATACCCGTCCGCTTTACTGTAAAAAAGGAATGGTTACGCTTTCCGTTTGGAGGATTGATGACGGCCATGGGCGCCATAGCTATTGACCGCTCACCTAAAACCCCCGGCGCCGAACGTCCGAGCCAAACCGACGCCATGATTACGCTATTTGAACAGAATAAGGAACTAGCGGTCATGATTACGCCCGAAGGAACCCGTGCCCTCCGCACCAAATGGAAAACCGGGTTTTATCACCTTGCAGTTGGTGCCAAAGTGCCAATAGGTTTAGGTTATTTAGATTATAAAAACAAAATAGCAGGTGTAGCGCGCCTAATGTACCCCTCTGGCGATATGGAAAAAGATATGAAAGAGATTATGGCCTTTTATAAAAACATACAGGGTAAACATCCCGAGAAGTTTTCGGTTGATTTGGATTATGCATAACAAAACTTAATAACGCTATTTCTCAAAAAACTCCAACAACCGCTCATTCACCCACTCGGGATTATCGTGCTGAATAAAATGCCCGCTCGTAGGGTCATAAATAATTTCAAGATTATCGCAATACTCTTTGGTATTATAGGTTAATTCTTTTCCAAGGGCTATATCATTTTCACCCCACAACATCAATACCGGCATTTGAAGTTTACCCGTAATGTGCAAACCACCCAATTGTCTAAACGTGGCTCGGTAATAATTAATGGTGGCAGTTAATGCCCCCGGTTGACTGTAAGCCTCAACATACTTATCGATTTCAGCTTCAGTAATATTCAAAGTTCTGCCTTTAGGTAGAAACGTGGTAAACGCTTTTGTAAAAAAGCCTTTCAGATCTTTACCCAAAAATCTCTCAGGCAAGCGCGGTAGTTGAAATAAAAAGATGTAATAACTCTTCTTCCATTGGCTGAGATTAAATCCCATCAAGGCCTTTTTCATTTCAGATGGATGGCAAATATTCAACACCGCCAGTTTTTTAACCACCTGAGGATATAACGTAGCAACCACCCAGGCTACCGCACCACCCCAATCATGGCCAACAATAATTGCTTTCTCTTCGCCCAACGCTTTAACGAGTTCGGCAATATCTTTAGCCAGTATATCAATTTTATAATTTTGAACGCCCAGAGGCTTATCGCTCAAATTATAACCGCGCATATCAACAGCAACCACTCTGTATTTTTTTGAAAGCACCGGAATTTGATGCCTCCACCCAAACCAAAACTCAGGAAATCCGTGAAGCAGGATAACAAGTTCACCCTGCCCTTCCTCCATATAATGAAGTCTAATGCCATTAACTGCTGCAAAATGCTCCGTCATATTTCTTATGTATTAACCTTTGCGCTCTTTGCGGTAAATTAAAATCAGGCTTTCAAAAATTCACTAAACCATTTGCCGCTATCTTTCACAATACGTTTTTCGGTTTTATAGTCTACCCCCACAATACCAAATTTAGGACGGTAGCCATCGGCCCATTCAAAGTTGTCGGTAAAGCTCCAGATAAAATAGCCACCTACGTTAACCCCTTCTTTCTTGGCCCTTAAAACCTGTGCCAGGTAATCTTTTATAAATTGTGTGCGTTGCGGGTCGTGTATTTCGCCGTTTACTACCTCGTCTTTAAAGGCTGCGCCGTTTTCGGTAATGATGATTTTTTTGATCCCTTTATACGCTGCAAACTGTTTGATGATGCGATAGATGCCTTCGGGCAAAACTTCCCATCCCATATCTGTAACCGGGTGTCCTAGTTTTTTAGGCGAAACGGTAATGCCATGCAACCCGGGCACCAGGCCCAGGTATTTCACTACATCTCGGTTGTAATTTTGCAGACCAATAAAATCAAATTCAAAAGGCATATTCTTTTCATCATCCTCCTTAATATATTTTTGAATATGCTTTAACACCGGCAAATCTTTAACCGGGTAGCCCAATCCCAAAGTAGGTTCTATAAACAAGCGGTTAATCATTACATCCCCGCGCACCGCCGCCTTTTTATTGATTTCCTTATCCTTCCATGCGTCCACCGAACTACAAGAAAAAGTAGTTCCGATATTTCCATTCTTTACATTGCTTTTCAAAATCCGGCCTCCGGCCCCATGACACATAACCGTATGATGCACCGCTGGCCAAAATGGTTTAAAGCCCATTTTCCCCGGCGCGTGCATTCCCAACAGATACCCGAGAGCAGTAAAAGCGGCGGGCTCATTAAACACCATCCAGTTCTTTACCCGGTCGCCGAAGTTGCGTGCGCATACGCCTACATATTCTTCAAACCATTTTATCACATCCCGGTTAACCCAACCGCCTTTCTCTTGCAAAGCCTGGGGCAAATCCCAATGATAACAGGTTACCCAGGGTTCCACATTTTCTTTCAAACATTTATCAATAACACGATTGTAAAAATCAATTCCTTTTTGATTTACCTGTCCGGTGCCCTGCGGTATTACACGGCTCCAGCCAATAGAGAAGCGGGATGCAGGGATATGCATCTTGTGCATCAACTCAATATCATCATTGTAGAGGTGGTAGAAATCGTCGGCTTTATCAGCGGTTTCATGCTTTTCTATTTTGCCGGGGTGGTGATGTACAAAGTGGTCCCAAATGGATTCACCTTTGCCATCTTCATTCCAACCGCCTTCAATCTGGTAGGCAGCCGAGGCTGTGCCCCAAACAAAATCTTTTCCAAAATCGCTGCGTTTTAATTGTTCATCAGCCAGCAAAGCAGCCAGCAAATTATTCGGAACTAATGTTCCCGCACCAACTACGGCACTTAGTTTAAGCCATGCTTCTCTTGTCATGCGATTTGTTGAATTTAAAAACGGGTGATTTTATTTCAATGAAATGAACGTAGTAACTTTTAACCAAAACACGAAACTTGGGCTTAAACAATCGGAGTTCAGAATAATTTCACGCCAAATATAAATTTCAACCAGGCCACGCCAACGATAATAATCGGAATCAACAATAGCCCAATCTGCAAAACGCCGAATTTAACCGGCCACTTTCTATAAACCTATCTCGCCCAATTTGCAAAAGGCAAAAGGATAATGAACGAGAAAAACACTCCTGTCATAAAAAAGGTATCACCCATCTCTCCGTCCGAAACACGGAGAAAAAAGCAAAACAGCAACACCAGGCCGAAAAGTAACAGCCAATAAGAAATCAGAATCACACGTACAAAAAATTTCAAACCCGTATCGTTCATCTGCGTTTCAAAAACCGGTTTACCAAAACAATGTATACAACGCCGCCAAAATTCCGATAACAATAACTGAACCCACCAAGAATGTATTTGACACTTTAAATAAAGTGGTGTCAACCTCAAGGCCATTAGGTTTTACACCCCTTACATTGTCAATCAGGCTGATAATAAGCATGCCCATAACGCATAACACAAACACAATACCCATTCTATCTAAAAAAGGGATTTCAAACACCCCATTAGCACCGGCCTTAGATAAGCCAATATCAGCCAGCCCAGATAAGTTAGCATGTGCCGGCAAAATTTTAAGAAGCAGCGAAAAAACAAACCCACCCACCGTTGCAAATAAGGCGGCATTACTGGTAGTTTTCTTCCAAAAGAAACCCATGATAAACATGGCGAATATGCCCGGGCTCACAAAGCCAGTGTATTCCTGAATAAATTGAAACCCGCCCTTTTTATCAATGCCTAGTAGAGGGGCAATAATAATGGCTATAAGCATTGCTGCTACTACCGTTATCTTACCTACTTTAACTATTCGTTGCTCATCAGCGGCTGGTTTTATTTTTTTATAAATATCCAATGTAAATATGGTCGCAATGCTATTTGCTTTGCCAGCCAATGATGCCACAACAGCGGCGGTTAAAGCCGCAAACGCAAGGCCTTTCAACCCAACCGGTAACAGGTTAAGTAAAAGCGGGTATGCCCTATCAGGATTTACCTCACCATTTTGTAGCAACTCACTAGTAAAGCTTCCTTGTTGGTATAGAACGTAAGCAGCAATACCCGGCAACACCACAATTACTGGCATTAATAGCTTTAAAAATGAAGCAAACAAAATACCACTTCGCGCGGTAGGCAAATCTGCGCCTAAGGCGCGTTGGGTTATGTATTGATTACAGCCCCAATAATTAAGGTTAGCAATCCATAGTCCGCCTATCAAAACGGTAATACCCGGAAGTTCTATATAATTAGGATTA
The DNA here is from genome assembly GCA_903861145.1 of uncultured Bacteroidota bacterium. Taxonomy (GTDB): domain Bacteria; phylum Bacteroidota; class Bacteroidia; order Chitinophagales; family LD1; genus Bog-950. The sequence continues at coordinate 33,966 of CAIOTH010000023.1, forward strand.
TTCCTTTTCAAAATCATATGAAAGTGGTCGCCGGCATGATCCATCATCAAACCAAAACCGTTAAACACACCGGTAGTTCCAAATTTTTCTGATACCAGGTTCAATGCTAAGTAAGTGGTAACCAATCCTCCTAAAATCAAAAAGAAAACCTGGATGATATCCGTATAACCTATCACCTTCATACCGCCTAAAGTGATAACCACTGCAAAAATGGCGAGGGCATACATGCATAAAGTAAGGTTGTTACCCGAAATGCTGCTGATAGCCAAAGCTCCGAGGTAAAGAATAGACGTAAGATTAACCACCACATAAAGCAACAACCAAAATACCGCCATAATCATAGCCACGGTACCATTATACCGTTGTTGCAAAAACTGCGGCATGGTGTAAATTTTATTTTTAAGATATACGGGCATAAAAAACACCGCTACAATAATTAAAGTAGCAGCAGCCATCCACTCGTACGAGGCAATAGCCAAACCCATTTTAAAGCCTGAGCCGCTCATGCCAATAAACTGCTCGGCAGAAATATTTGAAGCAATAAGTGATGCCCCAATAGCCCACCACGTTAACGAACCCTCAGCCAGGAAATAATCTTTCGAGTCTTCGCTGGCTTTCTTCTTCCGGTTATATATCCATAGGCCATAGCCTGCAACAATTACAAAATATATCAGGAAAACAACGTAATCAATGGCATGCAATGTCTTCATCCACAGGCTGTTTAGTGAGCGTAATAAATTTCAATTTAAAATAAATATCGGATAGCTAAAAAATTAGTGGCCCTCCTTGCGCCCAAAAAAATCTTTCAGGTAATTTTCTATATAATCCGCGTAGTGCCTATGCCCCTTGTTATTTAAATGCCCATCGGGGTAATCATTAAAATTTGCTTTTGCATTTGGTAGCATAATCCAATCATCCTTCAAGTCCTTATCCTCTAATATATCTGAAAACTTCTTTCTGTAATCATCCAGGCTTTTATCCGCATCTTTAATTTCAGGAACCAGGATGAATTTAACCGCGAGATGGTTTTGCGCCGCCGCTTGCTGAATTTGCTTTAAATATTTTTTAGTGATGTGGCTATCTTTTACCACCGCTTCATACTTCAACTTTTCCTCAATCCTAAAGCGAACCGAGTAGATACGCGACAGCAAGGCGCTTTTTGCAATAATGCGCTCAAAAATATTTTTAGGATTCCGCAAAAAATATCTCTCGTACATCGCATAATGATAAACCTCCTGTGCCGAATTGAAGTGGATGCCATCCAAATCAGCCATAATAGCACCCGCATTGGTATCGTAATAAAAGGGGTCAAATGGTTTTACTTCCCTGTCCTCTGTCATTAAATCGTTACCCATATAAAAAACCACGAAGGTTATATCAGGCTTAAACCGCGGTATATATTTTTTTGCTACGGTGTAGTATTGAGGTGGGTCAGTAGCCGGGATACCCAGGTTTATTACTTCGTAATTGTTCTCATTTCTCACCAGGTCCACAAAACAATGATTCACCACGGGCTCAGCCGAAAGCCCCCAAGTAAAGCTATCACCAATAAAAAGCACTTTCTTTTTTGTTGAATCGAGTTTATCAAAATCCGGCGTGCGAAATCCTTCGTTATTTATTCCGGTACGCCGGTTAGCCCAATAAGCACTATCAGCCACCAAAATACCATCGCCATTAACCGTGTAATCATTAACCATGTAGAGCGAATCAACCGGTTTAAGGTTTAACCAATTTGGGCGCATATCGCCGGGCGCATAACCCATTCCACGTACTATAAACTCCACTATCCCCAGCAAAACAACTAACAAAAAGAGTTGGAAAGAAATGAGTTTTAGTTTGGAACGCATTTTACTTTTTGGTTATTAAATTTCCCTCTATCAATTTCTTCTCTACTAATCGGGCCATCAAATTATACCCGTAAGGATTAAAATGCCAGTCGTTACGGTACGAATATTCAAGATAATTTTTACCGGCCAATCCTGTTGCAATATCATCCCACAAATTGATGCAGGGAATATTTCTAACTGCAAGCTGTTGCTGCAAAGAGATAAAGGATGCGCGAAATTTTGTCGTTTCCGGTGTTTTAAAACGGATATCAGAAGGAGTGGAATATAACAGTACAATAATCCTGGTTGAATCAGGCCCAACCAAATTTACAAACGAATCAACCACATTATTGTAGCACACAATGGCGCTGTCCGTATTAGCAAATAAATCCTGTTGAGTTGAAAAAACTCCTCTAAAAGGAAAGCCACCCACTTTTTCAATAACCGCCCGTGCAAAATATGAGCCTCGATAGATTGGGTGATACCAGGGGCCTTTTCTAAAATGAGTGGTTCCGTCTTTATCAAACCGCTCAAAACCTCCGCGCATTAGGTAATCTGTAAAATCAGATGAGTTGATGGAAACGATAATATAATCGGCCCTACAGCCCTTTAAAATATCACGATGCAGCACATAATTATAAATAGGGTCGCTACCGGCAACGCCAGTGTTGATTACTTCGGCATTTACTCCATCGCCCCTCAACTTGCGCGCTAGTAAATGGGGCCACGTGCTGTCATAAGGTGCTCCCTGGCCCTCGGCAAACGAATCACCGGTCACAAATATTCTGATGGTCGTATCGCCTTTGCTTTTTTCAAAGCCGCGCTCCCGGATTCCGTATTTATTGATGGAATATGCATACCGAAAATCGCTGTTCGCCGGGGTTGTGGTATCACCCGGGGTATGCAAAAGGTACCATGAAGGATTGATTGCATTGTAGTAGGTAGAATACTTTTGCCCGATAGACTCTGAGTACGTAGCAAACCTTCCCGTCAAACGTAAAAAGGCTTCCGCGGCGGTTATTACTACAACCACTACCATAAGAATATATAGCAGGTAACGCTTCACTTTATTCTTGCAATTTACTTTTAAAGAAACTACTATATAAACGTGGTGCCTTTAAAAAATAATAAAGGTCCTTTTTTAAAATAGCGTATTTACCCACTGGTTTTTGCATCAATTTATATTGCACCAAAAGCTTTCCTAAGGCAGAGCGATATGGAATATCGTTTTTATCAATTTTCCGTGTACGCCACTCCTCATTCATCCAATGAACAAACAAAAAGTTTTTCGCGAACGCGGTATTGCCGTAAATAAACTCCTCAACTATTCGCCAGTCATCAGCATTTCCGCAACCGGAATTAACAAACTTTTGCAGTTTCAATTCCTTAACGTACTTATTTAATATTTTGATGGGCTTATGCCAATCCGTATTCTCACTATCCACCGTTAGTACCGCTTCTTCATAGCACAGTCGCATTAATTCGCTATTAATCGGGCCCTTCATAACATTACCAACCATGTTAAGATCATGATGACTCCGAAAAAAATAAGGTTCCCGGATATCAAATGGTTGCAGACAAGTAACATCCATATCAACCCACCAGCCCCCTTTTTCATAAAGCAGTTTATACCTGAAAATATCTGAAAAGCCAGACACACTTCCCTTTCCGTGCCCGTATTGATTGGCCTTACTGTACCTGAATACCGACGAGCGGGGTATAATTTCATTCGCATCGCAAATCACCACCTGTGGGGGTAATTCGTTTTTTAGTGGTTCGTACAACCATAAATGAAAAGTATGCCCCATTCTTATAAACGAATGAATGGTCAATAGTTCAACAACAGATAATTCATTGCCTATCCAAAGCCCGTTAATTACATTGTTATCTCCCATCCTTACCACGTTCTCCGAGCACAGGCTATCTTCAAGGGCTCGGTTGTCGCCGGGCAATAGGCATGAAACATAATCCCAAATGCCCCAACCTCTTCTGCCAAAATTATGGTAGATATGAATCAGCGCCGGCTTTAAACTCGCTACAAAGGCATCATCCGTAAAATTCCCCTCCTCATCAACCATAATGTAGATGTTGTTCCAATCGCTTATAAAATTGAACCTTTTAGGAAGCACCGGGTTATTCTGCAAACCAAATTGCCAGGCAGTAGCAATTAGTGTTCCCTGATCACGCACCTTCCACTCGGGCCATGTAAATATTTGCATGGTTTTATCAAACCAGGCATTCATAAAATCCTCACTGTTGTGGTCAAATAAAAAAACACCGCCGTTCCAGTGCTGAAAGTTTTTATCCTTTACCTCGATGCCAAAACGGCTCAAAATATAATCATGCAAATGCGGACAGGCCAAATTATAAACATCTCTTCCATCAGCATCAATCCACCGCTGTGTTTCAGCATTCCATCGCCAGCTTGAATTTGTTTCAATATCAGCAATCATGCTTTCGTCGTATGGGATTATAACATTGCCTTCCTTATCGTACCACGTTCTATCCTTTCGGTCAAAAAAATTATCATCGTCCAATTTAAATCTGTTCCTGGCCAGGTTAAAACGCAAGCTGGTATATAAGTAGCCGATTTTATTGCGTCGCATTATTTCAAATCTCTCCAGTAATTTGTCCCTCTTCTCCTGTATAATCGGGTCGCGCCATTTACTGCGGGGGTCGTATTTTCCTTTCAGCGCTTCAATTTCAGCAATGCGTATATTATTCTGTTCTGTGCAATCACAGTTAACCGCACTCAAACTGAACTGAGGCATTCGGCAATGGTCCGCCGCAAACGTTACCGGCCCTGTTTTATAATTAAAAATTTCATCGCAACCAGCACTTAAAGCAACAACATCAGTATCGAGATAACAATAGGTAAAACCCTTCGGTAAAAATTTATTAAGCCCCGTTTTAAGATAAATACTGGCCTGGTGATGGGTGAAATTTTCAGGCGTTTTTACGTCTATTATGTGTTCGTGTATAATAGGCGCACTGTTACGGCTTGTATCGGTAACTACAATAATTTCGTTCTTCGAAAAATGCTTTAGGTAACGCAGCGAAAATCGGAGCGTATCTAGGTGCCCTTTTTCTCCACACACCACAAAAACAAATTTATTAGCTGACATTTCTTTATCCTAAACCGCGTTTAAACCATTAGCATTATTATAATAATGATACCTCTCTTCAAACTCATCAATAGCCACTTTACGGGGTTCGGCATATGGCCGACTACTTAAAAGTTTAGCATCTACTTTTCCCGTTTTAAGGTATTCGCTAAAATACTTAATCATAAAATCTCCTTCTATCTCGTAAACATCAATGGTGTTTCGCTCCTTATTGTGATAATGGTAAATAGGCACCGATTCATCAGGCACCACCAGCGAGGCACACGCAATTCTCGCTTTATCAGTTGTATTGGCCAACGAATAATGAAATAGTGCCGCATCATAAATAATTACCTCGCCGGCTTTCATCGGCAGCATAATTCCATATTTATCCGTTACTTCCTGAGATATCTCGCTAAAATCAAGCGCCCTGATTGGCTGGCCTCTAAACCCATCAAAAAATTTATTCGACCTGGGAATTATCCATAAGGCGCCATTGTCAGCATTCACATCAACCAATGGGCTCCAAACATTTAAAGCCTGAAATTGAGTTTCGTCCACAAAAGTAGGATCCTGGTGCAGCCGCATTTGGTTGGGCTTGCCGGGCACTTTGGTAATAAATCCTGAGTATAGAAGTTTATAGTCTATTAAATATTCCCCTAGCCTTTTCAACACAATAGCACCGGTTAATTCTTTAATGTTCCTGCTTAAATCAAAATTTTTCGAGCTGGTTAATCTTTCCATGGCAGGTTGTTCCTCTACCCTATTGGCATAATAAATTCGCTCCAGTTCTTGTATATCATCCTCCGTAAGAAGTGGCACAATACAATATCCATTTGCCTCAAAGTGCATTTGCAATTTATCATCTTTAAAAACCCTCCTCATTTCGATTCAATTTTAAATTGGCCCAACTCCGATTGTCCAGGCATCAAAGATAAACAATAACACTCGTTAGTCTTCAACACCACCGCCTATACCACGTTTCCATCACTGCAACTTTCCATAGTCGCCAGTGATCCTTATTTGCCAGCAATTGTTGAATATAACCACCATTTACAATTCCATCTTTAACCAACCGGCTTTCATTTAGCCTGCTTTCGTACCAGGGCAAATTCATGTAATATTTATCGGGTCCTACAAAACCCTGCTTTTTGCGTTGCAAAACCTCGTTAGGCAAATGGCCTTTAATATTTTGGTATAACAAATGCTTGGTCTCGCTTTTCTTATAATAAACATCTGACTTTAGCTGAAAAACAAATTCACAAATTTCATGGTCTAGAAAGGGCACCCGCACCTCTAAGGAGTTGGCCATACTAGCCCTATCAATTTTTGCCAAAACCAATTCGCCCATAAAATGCTTTACATCCATTACCTGTATTGCTTTTAAATCAGGAAGCGATTTGTTGTAAAGGGAGTGATAATACCAATCAGGATTCGGATTGATGTTTTGGTGCAAATCAGGATGCAATAGTTTCTGCAATTCATTACTATCAAACCGTCCCATGGCCATAGCATTTGCATAGTATCGCAAAATATAAGGATTAGAATCAGATCTGACTAATGAGAGCAACTGTTCCTTCAACGAACTTCGTTTAGGCTCGTACTCTTTTTGCCATTGGTAGCCCACTAAAAACTCATCACTACCCTCACCACTCATTACAGCCTTTACGCTTTTTGCGGCCTCCTGGCTAACCAGATAGGTAGGTATAGTAGATATATCGCCGTTGGGCTCATCATATACCCACACAAGGTGATCCAACAAATCCAACGATTGGGATTCAAGAATAAGGTTATGATGGTCGGTATGGTATTGTTTGGCTACCATCTCGGCAAACAAATGCTCACTTACGTCCCACCCTTCAAACCCAATTGCAAAGGTTGATGGGGTATAACCAAACCTGCTCATGTAGTAAATAATAGCTGAACTGTCATAACCACCACTTAAAAACGACCCAACCGGTACATCGCTGCGCGCGTGCGTTTTTACTGAATTCAGAAATAGCTCATCAAATTTTTCCACTGCATCTTTATCCGAAATTGTATTCTCTGCAAAAGGAACATTCCAGTATTGCTTTACTTCAGTGCTTCCATCCGCTTTCAAAATTAAGTATGAGGCTACCGGAACTTTCTTCACCTCATTCCAAATACTTTTGGGGGTTGGCACATAGCGATAAACAAAGTAATCGGCAAACGAAGTGAGATCTAAAGTTGTATTAACGGTAATATTTGCCTTTATACCCTTAATTTCTGAAGCAAAAACAAAATTCCCGTTTTGGTGATAATAGTAAAGCGGCTTAATACCAAACCGGTCGCGGGCCAAAAACAATTCCTTTCTGTTTTCATCCCAAATAGCCAGCGCAAACATGCCTTTCAGGCGCTTTAACACGTCATGTCCCCACTCCTCATAACCGTGCAAAATTACTTCGGTATCGGTATGGCTTTTGAATTGATACCCTTTGCCCTCAAGCTCAGCCCGTAACTCAACATAATTATAGACTTCGCCATTATAGGTTATCCAAAGTTTGCCATCAGCAGCACTCATGGGTTGCTTGCCCGCTTCGCTTAAATCTAAAAAAGATAGGCGGCGATGGCCCAACCCAACTGTTTTTGATTCGTTAAGATACGTCCCAAATCCATCAGGCCCGCGATGGCGCAGGGCATCATTCATGGCATTTATATCCTGCTCAACTATTGGCCTTCCCAAATTTACCTGCCCTGCAATGCCGCACATTAGTAGTCTTCCTCTATTTTAAAGTTCTCTCTTATCTTTTTAATATCCTTAAATAACTTGATTATAAAGTTGGGGAAAAGGATAAGGTGCAAGATAAGTAAGAAAACAAACTCGTGTCGGTAAACGCTTAGTATTATCAGCATAAAAACAGGCAGCCATCCCTCGTAAAAGTCATTCATAAAATAGGTAAACTTAAACTCGAGAAGTCGCCTATCTGCATAACCAATTTTCCAGCCGCTCATTTTTAAATACGATATGATGGCAAAACATAGTAGCGGAATGATGAGGGGCGGAATATGAATACTCATAACCACCATCAAACAAACCAGGAGAAATACCTCAGCAGGAAAAAGATAATGATTAATGAAATTGATGATACGCCATGGGCCGTACTTTACAACTGCCGTATTGAGGCCAGCCGCTTCATCTTGTTTTCGGTCTTCTATTTGGTGTAAAAGGATGTTGCGGATTCCCTTAATAAAGCATACAATGCCCAGTAATGTAAAGAAAGAGTAAAACCAAAGATCCAGGTAAGGAGCCACCAAAAACACGGACAGCGTAATCATAACCGGGTTGAGATGGCCGTAAAAGGCATCAAAAATTACACCTAAAGCAGCCTTGTCTTTTGCACGAAGTGGTTCTAAGCTATATAATATTAGTGCTAGTAACTGGGCAATAAATAAAAAGGTGGGATTCATTATAGGGAAAACGAAGATCCAACTCTGATACATTAGCATGCTCCATGCGCCAATACCAATAAAAAAAGGAATTGCAACTGCCGTTAAACGTGCAGGTAGTTTTAGCTGAGCAAGGCGATTGACTTTACCTGCCAAAGAATCTGATTCAATATCGCACAAATCGTTAAAGAGGTAACCAAAGGCCGCGATGCTAATGAGAGCAAGAAAAAACAGGCAGCCCCTAACTGCGGAAAACACTAGATATTCCTTGAAGCGAGCAAAGTACGGAACGGTAAAAAGAAAGATCAGCATCGCAAAATAAATCCAGCCCAGCACCTGCGGCACTATTGTGTTCCACCATGAATTTATTCTAATCAGCTTAAGCAACTTTAAATATTTTTGCCGCCGTAAATTTAAGTTTAGTTTTAGCTCATGTTAGATTTTATCAAAAAGCTTTTTGATTCTAAACCCGTTCAGGAAACTACTCCTGCTTCCAGCGTTAGCGACGTAAAGCAATACTACGAAGATTGGACGCAACGTTATATTGAGTCCTTCGGCGATACTTTTCAGAGCCGCAGATTGAATGACCTACCCAAATTGACCGAATATTTGATAGGGTCGGCTGGAATAAAAAGCGACATGAAAATAGTAGATGCCGGTTGTGGCATTTGCGGCCCGGCTATAATGCTTTGCCAAAAAATTGATATTCAGATTGACGCCATTACTCTATCAGAGGAGCAAACCGAAATAGCGAAGAAAAAGGTGGCCGAGGCGGGGCTAAGTGACAAGATAAATGTGATTTGCGGTGACTTTCAGAAAATGGATAGCTTTCTCGCTAAAGATGCCTACGATGGGGTTATCTATCTCGAGTCTTTTGTACACAGCGATAATACCCAGCGGGCGGTTGATGCGGCTGTGGCAATAACCAAACCTGGTGGTTTTATTTACATCAAAGATTTATACCATGGCACTGCCCGTAACGCACAGGAAAAAAAAGATATAGCCCAGGTAGTTCAAAACTCTAACAAGCACATTTTAATGAATGTAAAGAAGCTGCATGAAGTAGTTGCCGCTTTTGAAAATGCACCCATAACTTTCGACTTTATTAAAAAGCTTGGGTTTGATGCCGATGTAGAAGTAGCCAATGAATTTATAAGAAGGAACATGATTCCCCTAAATCAAAATATCCAAAGCGATATCTTCTTTCTTAAGTTTTTAGATTACTACGAGCTGCGGGTTACCAAATTATTCAACTAAAGTTTAGTTACTGATACCGGTACTAATGGCTTTACGAGACCTTGCAAATGCAGGTCTCGATTTGTTTCGGTGTTACTATCATCATCTGCCATTTTTATAGCGATAAACTTATCGGCCTTAAACATTAGGGCCTTTTTATCATCGTTAACAACACGTAACTCTACCGAGTAAAGCCTGGTATTCAATAGGTTTGCCGGTATTTGAAACTCAACGTGGTATTGGCCTGCCCTATTAATTTGAAGTACCTCCTGCCGGGCAGAGCTGCAGGTAAAAATAAGCGCACCTGTTGCGTCATAAAACTTTAACCTGAATTCAGTGGTAATCTCTTCAAACAACTGCACGTCTAAATAAATTGCAAAAGGATGATTGGTGCTAATACCGTTGTGGTTAGCTATATAATCCTTGATTCCGTATTTAAGCAAACGCATATCCTTTTGCTCAAATGGCGATTCATCCAGATTTTTGATATGAAAAAACTCGCCTTCTTCAAAATGAAAATATTGCGGCAAGGCAATGGTCATGTATTTTTGAATAATATCCGCCCCTCCTGTTTCAATTATCTGCCCATACTCCATTAAAATAATCCGGTTGCACAAAACCGAAATCTCGTTCATATTATGGCTGGCAATAAGCAGGGTTTTGCCGGCTGCAATTAACTCTTCAATCTTGTTTTTACACTTCATCTGAAAGTTAGCATCGCCAACATTCACCACTTCATCTATCAGGTATATATCAGCATCCAAACAGGTTATTATTGAAAACGCCAGGCGCAGGTACATACCCGAACTATAGTTTTTAACGGGCTCTTCAATAAATTTTCCGATGCCGCTAAACTCCACTATTTCGTTAAAGCGCTCTTCAATCTTTTTGCGTGTAAACTTGTAAAGCGAGGCCGATAAGTAGATATTCTCTCTGCCCGTTAATTCCGGATGAAACCCCGCGCCTATGTCGAGAATAGAAACAGCTTTACCGTAAAAATTAATTTCTCCCTGGTCGGGTTGGCTGATGCCACTTAGTATGCGCAACAAGGTTGATTTCCCTGCACCGTTTTTACCAATAATACCCAGCGCTTCGCCTCTCTCCAAATTGAATGAAACATCCTTCAGCGCATGAAAATCTTCAGCAGCAGCGGTTGTAGAATTAAAGAAATTAGCGATGGAGCCCTTCAAACTATCAATCCGGTTTTCGCGCATCCGAAAACTTTTCGATAGATTTTTAACCTCCAGCATTACCTCGCTCATATTCCGGTTGTATTATAAATAGTCTGCAACAAATTTCTCATTCCTTACAAAAAAGTAAAGGCCGCTTATAAGCATTAAAGCGGCAATAGTAAACGAACAAGCCACCTGCACAAAATTGATAGGAAGGCCTATAAATATCCAACGATACAGCGCTATAACATTGGCCACGGGGTGCAGGTAATATATCCAGCTAAAGCTTTCGGGTACCATCGTGGTTGGATAAAATACAGGCGTAAGCCAAATGCCAAAGCCTATTAAATAAGGTATCAGGTGATGCAAATCTCTAAACCGAATGGTGAGCGCACTTAACCAAATGCCGATAGAAAGGCCCGACATAATATTCGCAATAACAACCAATGGCAAAAAAACGATTTTGGGCGAAATACCTACACCAAATACCAGCAGCATCACCAACAACAAAATAAGCGAGATGCTAAATTCTACTAAGCCCACCAATGCTTTTGAAAGAGGAAGTACCAGGCGTGGGAACTGAATTTTTTTTATGAGTGCCTGATTGGCCATTAAGGCCGTGCCGCCCTGGCCCACCAGCGCGGTAAAATAAAACCAGACCATTATACCGGTAAAGGCAAACACTGCATAAGGTACATTGAGGTGCAACGGAATAACACGCTGAAAAAAGAAATTAAAAATAATAAGCCCGGTTAAAGGTTGAACAAGGGACCAAAATACACCAAGGTAAGTCTGCGCGTATTGTATCTTAAGGTCTCGCACTGCAAATGAAAGAATCAGGTTTCGGGCATCAAAAACTTCTTTCAAATAGCTTCCAAGCGATTGGCGCCCCCCGCGAATGCTTTTATAAATCTTCCTTTCCACCTATCAAAGTAAATATTCTTTCAAATAAGGCTGATATAATTCTTCATTGCGCAAAATTTCGGCTTTGCCTTTAAGCGCTTCTAATACACCATCCATACCCTGCATGCCTTCTTCTTTATCAAGCATACGCGCCAAAGATTTTAATAAAAAATCGATATTGTGCCTGTGCAGTTGTATAATATAGAAACCATACAATAGCCTTTGCATCTTATAAGGCAACGGTTTTACCGCCCTGTACACCACATTCGAAAACCTACGATAAGCATGTAGCAGCTTTCTATCTAAAGAGGCATTAATTTTTTCTGAAGTAAACTGAAAGGTGTTTTTAATACCCATTTTTTTTTCAATAATGGCGGTGAAAGAGTGGGGGTCGGCCCTAAGTAACTCATAGGGCAATACTATTACGTTATCATTTCCAAATTTCTCCCGGTAAAGGCCAATCACCCTGCTGTAATCAAATAAATCAGGAAAGTTATCCCACATGGACTTTAGCAGATTTTCAAAATCATAAGTGCCGCCAATGGCCAGGTACTGCGAGTAGAACGACTGAAAAAGCGATGTATACCCCCGTGTTACAATCAAAATTTTTGCGGTAGGATAAATATCAAAAAGTGTATCACGCAGTTTTTCCTGGTAGGCTTTTATATCATACTTTTTAAGCCCGTTGCGCATACCCACAATATCCGAGTCACTTTTCCAAACACTTAAGTGCTCGCTGCTAATTACAAAGCATTCATGTATTGGCTCGGTTGATTCGGCATACCACGAAAAATCATGCGAATTGTAAAAGCCTGTTATTGCCTTAAACTTATAAAACATAGCGGGGTGCTTCTCAAACCACCGCTGCAAATAAGTTGAGCCCGATTTAATATAACCAATATGTATCAGCACTTTCGACATGGCATCAAATCTCAAAAACAGTTCCCTCTTTAGCAAGGTAAGTTTCAGCAAAAACCTCGCGGCTTTGGCTTAAAAGCAAATCAAGGCTTTCGTAACGGGCAGAAAAATGGCCTATAACAAGTTTGCCGGCATTTGCCTTTTGGGCAACAATTGCCGCCTGGCGGCTTGTGGTATGAAAGGTCTCCAACGCTCTTTCGGTATGCTCATCAACAAAGGTTGCCTCGTGATATATTACACCAACTCCCTTTATTTGCTCAACAAAGCTTTCAGTAAAAACAGTGTCGCTGCAATACGCATAGCTGCGCGTTGCGGGTGCATCGGCGGTTAACTCAGCATTTGGAATCCTCCTTCCAGTAGCATCAGTAAAATCCTCCCCTTTCTTTATATCCGGAATTTGAGCATGGGGAATACTGTATTCAGTAATTTTCTCACTCAGTATTTTTCTAAGCCCCTTCTTCTCTTTAAATAAAAACCCGGTAGTGGGTAGGCGGTGGGTTAAAATAATTGTTTCAACCTGCAAAAAATGATCTTCGTATATCACCCTTGGTGCATCGGCAGTTGTATGGTGATAATGTATCTCGAACTTGAGTTGAGTTTGCGAATGTTTGAAGTGCACATTCATTATTTCCTCTAATCCTGCTGGGCCGTAAATATGCAATGGGTGCTCACGCCAATTTAAATTGAACGAGGTAAGCAAACCTATTAAACCAAAATAGTGGTCGCCGTGTAAATGCGAAATAAAGATGTTATCGAGCTTACCGCGCTTAATACCAAATTTATTCATTCTAAACTGCGTGCCCTCACCACAATCAATTAAAAAATGATTGCCGTTGTAGTTTAGTATTTGCGAAGTAGGGTGTCGGTCGTGTGCGGGTATAGCCCCGTTGCTGCCGAGAATCGTCAGGTCAAATTGCATCAGGCAGCTAAAATTTTAGGTTCTCAAATCGCGGTCAAGTTCTTCCATCATCACATAGTCAACCGATTCGCTTAGCGATGGCACTATGTTCAGGATAGGTTCTAATTGCGATATTTTGATGAGTTTTTGGATATGTGCGTTTAACCCGGTTAATACAAAGGTGCCTGTGGCCTCTTTGCAAAGACGGTTACCTACTAAAAGGGCGCTTAGGCCAGATGAATCGACATATTGAACATCACCTAAATCAAGCACAATATTTCTGAAGCCCTCATTATTCAGAATCACAAGCTCCGACTTTAATTGCGGTGCCAGATTACTCAAAAGCTTGTCTTCATTCAACTTAACAATTACAAGCCGGTCTCTTTTGTCTATCTGAAATCTCATAAGCAGGTGTCTTTAAAAGCCAATTATACTTCTAAATTACGATTTTTTCGGAAAAATTAATTTCAGCGCGAAAGTGTACCATAAATCGCTCTTTTCAAAATTTAATGTTGGCATTAAAAAAGCAGCGGTTTGAGAGGTAGATTTTAATACCTTATCTTTAATTATCGAAAAATGCTTTGAAAGCCATATAACAAAACACCATGCAACTATGTTTACCTGCTTGTTGTTTTAATAGAATTAAGTTAGGTTTGATAAGCAGGTGCTAAGTAAATTGAAACAGTGGCAAATAAATGCCCCGGTTAATCGTCTTTTGAATAGTAAATAAATGGTAATAGTAACCGACAAAATGTCAAAAAAAATTGTTGGTTTAAAATTTGAACTAAAGGATAAATATGGATGCAAAATTTTCACCGAAAGTAAAGGAAGTAATCTCCTACAGCCGCGAAGAAGCCCTTCGCCTAAACCATGATTACATTGGTATTGAGCACTTATTGCTCGGCCTTATTCGCGAAGGAGAAGGACTCGCCATCAAGACCTTAAAAAGCCTGGATGTTGACTCTGTAATGCTTCGTAAAACCATTGAAGATTCTATTAAAGACAAGGTGGCTAAAGGAAACTTCAACCCAAACAATCTACCGTTGACGAAACAGGCAGAAAAAGTGCTTAAAATAACCGTACTTGAAGCTAAGGTTATGAAGAGCGACGTTATAGGAACCGAACACTTAATGCTGTCTATTCTAAAGAATAAAGACAATTTGGCTACTCAGTTACTGTCACAGTATGATGTAGATTATGACGTTTTCAAAGCAGAACTTGACTCCGTTCAACTTGACCCTAAAGCCGAGTTACCTAACGACCCACCTGAAGACGAACCGTTTGAGGATGATAAATCGAAAGGGTACGGTGCACAGCAAACCAAAAAACCGGGTGCAGCTAAGTCTAAAACACCTGTGTTGGATAATTTTGGCAGGGATGTAACCCACTTGGCAGAAGAAGGGGCGCTTGACCCTATTGTAGGCCGAGAAAATGAAATTGAGCGGGTATCTCAAATCCTTTCGCGCAGAAAGAAGAACAATCCTATTTTGATAGGTGAGCCCGGCGTAGGTAAAACAGCCATTGTTGAAGGCCTGGCTTTACGTATTGTGCAGAAGAAAGTATCTCGCGTGTTGTTCAACAAACGAATTGTGATGCTTGACCTGGCAGCTTTGGTTGCCGGCACTAAATACCGCGGACAGTTTGAAGAGCGTATGAAAGCCATTATGAATGAGCTTGAAAAGAACCGTGATGTAATTTTGTTTATTGACGAAATACACACCATTGTAGGCGCCGGTGGCGCAACGGGTTCGTTAGATGCTTCCAATATCTTTAAACCGGCTTTGGCACGTGGTGAACTGCAATGTATTGGGGCATCAACGCTTGACGAATACCGCCAGTATATTGAAAAAGACGGCGCTCTGGCCCGTAGGTTCCAGCAAGTAATGGTTGATCCGCCATCGCCTGAAGAAACAGTACAGATATTAACCAACATTAAATCGAAATACGAAGAGTATCACAATGTTGAATATTCGAAAGAAGCTGTTGAAGCCTGTGTAAAGCTTTCAACCCGCTACATTACCGACCGCTTTTTACCCGATAAGGCCATTGACGTAATGGATGAAGTAGGTGCAAGGGTGCATTTAAAAAACATCCATGTACCAAAAAACATTATAGAGCTCGAAAAGCAGGTTGAAGAAATAAAGAACCAAAAGAACCAAGTTGTAAAAAGCCAAAAGTATGAAGAGGCCGCCCGCCTGCGCGATAGCGAAAAACGCTTACTTGAAGAGTTGGAAAAAGCCAAATCCCAATGGGACGAGGAATCAAGAGTTAAACGTTACCCTGTAGGCGAGGAAGACATTGCCGAAGTGGTGGCTATGATGACAGGTATTCCTGTAACCAAGGTAGCGCAAAGCGAAAGCAA
>CAIOTH010000024.1 GCA_903861145.1 uncultured Bacteroidota bacterium
GAAACCAAAATATTTATAGTATGAAAGATAAAATCGTTCTGATAACAGGTAGCAGTTCGGGCATTGGATTAGAAACAGCTAAAGAACTGGCTAAGCTGGGTGCTGAAATCATTTTAGTGGCGCGTAGCGAAGACAAGCTAAAAGCCGCTGTTGCGACGATTAAAGAGGCTACAGGCAACGACAAACTGAAGTATTATACTGCCGACTTTTCATCGCAAAAATCAATACGCGCAGTAGCCGAGAAGATAAAGAAGGATTATAGCAAGCTGGATGTGTTGCTTAATAACGCAGGCGGTGTATTTCCCGATTTTGCGCTAAGCGAAGACGGACTTGAAATGACAATTGCCACCAATCACTTTGCCTACTTTTTGCTTACAAACCTACTGCTCGACTTGCTTAAAAAAGCGGATAGTGCCCGTATTGTAAACGTTGCTTCCGATTCGCATTACCGTGGTAAAATTGATTACGAATCTTTTAAAAAGGATAAAGGCTATTTTATTTTAAAAGCATACGAGCAAAGTAAACTGGCGAACGTGCTTTTTACTGTCGAACTGGTTGAACGATTAAAAGGAACGCGCATTACTGCTAATAGCCTGCATCCCGGTAGCATGGTGCGCACCGGTATTGGCGATAAAGATATGCCATCGTATGTAAAAATGGTTTGGGGGCTTGCCTCGAAGTTAGTGGGTATGAGCATTGAAGCTGGCGCCAAAACTTCTGTTTACCTGGCTTCTTCGTCGGCTGTAAATGGGGTTACGGGCAAGTATTTTAATAAGTGCAAAGTGCAGGAAGAGTCTGCTACGGCCAAAGACAAACATTCAGCACAGGAGTTGTGGAGGGTAAGTGAAGAATTGTGCCCTTTGAAATAAGCAGAAACAGGCCTTAAGCCACTGAGAGGCAAGCCCTTATTACGGATTAATCCCCTGCCTTCTGATTTGTGCAGATTAATTTTATTTTTGGTTTTGTAAGAGCTCGGAATTTTTTGTCCTCAGAAATCTTCTCTCCTCAAGCATATTATATACACCAATAAAAATTGTAAAAGATGAAAGCTGCTAATGACACGGTTGTAAAAATTACCTACCAACTACGCACAGAACCTAATGGAGAAATAAGAGACGCTGCTGATGAAGCACAACCATTTTCATTCCTTTTCGGGCACAGTAATGTGTTAGAGGGATTTGAAAAAAACCTGGATGGCCTTATTGCGGGCAACCAGTTTAACTTCGAACTTTCGGCTGCTGATGGATACGGCGAATATGATGAAGAAGCTGTGGTAAACCTTGACAAAAATGTTTTTGCCGTTGATGGTGTTGTGCAGGACGACATGCTTTTTGTAGGTAATATTGTGCCATTGCAAGATCAACATGGCAATCCTTTTCAGGGCCGCGTAGTAGGTATTACCGGCGATAAAGTTACTATTGACCTTAACCATCCTTTTGCCGGCAAGCCGTTGTTTTTTAGCGGAACTGTTTTGGAAGTTCGCGAAGCAAACCCGGTAGAGCTAGAGCATGGCCACGTCCATGAGCACGGTGACCATAGCCACCATTGATTACCGGTTAAAACCACTTTGATGAATCAGCCTGTTAACTACATGCAGCCCGATGTGCCGGGTAAATTGCCATGGCATAAAGTAAAAACTGTAGTGGCTACCAACGAAAACCTGAAAGGATACGGTTGCCTGGTAAAGGCCAGTGAGTACAAAACATTTCCGGTTGAAATTGTGCAGTGGCCCAAGGCCACCGGTAGGCCTATTGATGCTGATACCGGTAACCAAGGCGGCACCAAAGAAGGAATATTTGATTTTTGGTGGGAAGGCGATTTGCTTTTCGGTAGAAACAATGCCATTAAGGACGAATACCTGTTGGGCTGGTCGGTAAACCCGGATGATGCCAATAGAAATAATGCCGTTGAAGCAACCGACAAGGTTTTGCTTTGGCACGCCAACTACCACCCTGATGGCGGGCAACTTTTCTTTCCTATTGAAGGTTCACCGTTCGTTACCCCATTGGCTTTGCCCGGCGATGATATAACCCCTGATAAATTCACCAACTTTTATTTTGACGGTAGTTGCGGGTTGTACATACATCCCGGTATATGGCATGAGGGTATTTTTCCGCTGTCGCGCAAGTCTAAGTTTTTCGATAAGCAAGGTAGCGTGCACGCCCGCGTTAGCGTGAATTTTGCCAGAGAGTTTGGGGTGTTTTTGGAAGTGCCTTTGCAGAAATAACTTCGCTATTGCGACTAACGGCTCTATTCAGCGAACCCGATATAAGCCCTATATTTAAGCCATGAAAAGTGAAGCGATTTCCTATTCAAATAGGAATTCCGGTCAAGCCGCTGATATTGTTTTATTCGACCTGCCAACCTTTCCAAAAGGAGTTTTGTCGCTCTCCCTTATTAATGTAGCATCAAGCCTTAGCAAAAACTTTAAAGTAGAAATTACCGATCTGAATTTTATCAATCCGGTTGGGTACCTTGAAAAGCAAAACTTTAGTGGGATAAAGGTTTTTGGCATGAAGGTTTCAAGCCAAAACTTTACTTACGCAAAAGATATATCTGCCAGGCTTAAGCGGAAATATCCCCGAGCCACTATTTTATGGGGTGGAGAGTTGCCATCCCTACTTCCTGAGGAGTGTAAAAAGTACGCCGACTGCATTGTGGCTGGTTTGTTTGAACCGGTGGCGGCAGAGTTTGCACAAGATCTTACCGCTGGAAATATTAAACCGGAATATAGAGGGGATAATAACTTTGATTTGAGCATTATTCCAACTCCGCAATTCGACCTTGTAAATTCCCTCGATTCGTACTATAGCTTTATGGGGATGCCATTAGAAACCTCGAGAGGCTGTACTGAAAAGTGTATTTTTTGCATGGTGCATGTAATGCAAAAGAAGAATTACTATTTGCGTGGGGAAGAAAACCTTGCATCAATTCTTAAAAACTACAAGGGCCGTTTCGTTAATATTGTTGATTACAATTTCGGAGTCGATAGACAACATGTAATAAAGGTTTCGGAGTTGTTGGCCCGGGCAGGGGTAACCGGTTGGATGGCCGAGATGTGCATTGAGGAGTTGGATGACGATGAATTGCTTGAAGCCATGAGCCGTAGCGGATGCCGAATGATTTATTGTGGACTTGAATCTATTGATGACCGGGCCTTGGCGTCGGTGCATAAAATGAATACCAACCACGTTGAACGGTATGAAAAAATTATTCGTAAGGCTCAAAGGCATGGTATACAAATTGCCGCCGGTATTATTATCGGGTTAGAAAACATGGATAAAACCACCTTTAAAAACCTTGAAGATTTTTTTAACCGGATGGGGCTTATTTATGGCAAGCTTACTTTTTTGACTTACAATCCGGGCACTAAAGTACAGGCGTATATGAAGAAAAAAGGCGAATTTATTACCGAGGACATTACCAGATACGATGGCAACCACCTGACTTATGTACCAACAGGGCTTGATATACCATCTGTTTTAAGCGGGGCAGAGGAATTTATTAAGAGATTTTATTCAAATGGGGCCATTATAAAAAGGTCGTTTAACACGCGCCTTTCGTTTTGGAGGCGAATTGAGTTTATAATATTTAACCTGTGCTATAGAGATGCCTATTTTAAATGGCTGGATGAAAATGTTTTGCTGGACACTAAAGGAATAGACAGGCTAATGGGCCAGCCATTTAAGAAAAGCACGACTGTAAACCTTCTGGAAAGAGTATTGATTTTTAGCCGTAATTTGAGGCCCTTGTAATAGGTAGCTAATAAATGAAACGCAGGATAATTACTTTTTCCATTTTTACGCTGGCAATTTTGCTCATCTTTTCCAGGTGTAAACCAAGAAATGCAGACCGGCGCCAACATGGTTTTGCAACAAGGGAAGAGTTTAAAAATCTAAGTCGCAAAGAGCAGGTAAAAAAATGTGGTTCATGTCATGAAGCGATCTATAAAAATGAAATGCTTGGTCCACATGCTAATGCCTGGAAGAACCTAAGGGCTCATATTGATTTTATTAATTCGACCGAGTACGATTGTGC
This sequence comes from uncultured Bacteroidota bacterium, assembly GCA_903861145.1. Lineage (GTDB taxonomy): Bacteria > Bacteroidota > Bacteroidia > Chitinophagales > LD1 > Bog-950. The sequence goes on from CAIOTH010000024.1 coordinate 4,039, forward strand.
TTATTACAAAGGCCTTGTTAAACGCGATAGTGCATCGTGCTACGGATGCCATACGTCAACAAATATGTACGAAAGCGTTTTTCGAATGAACATTAATGAGGGGGATTACGCTCTTGCTCCCAGGTTGAAAAAAAGGAAATTTCTTGTAATGCGCAGCGATGAAGAAGCAACAACAGGTACGGATTGTATAACCTGCCACTTTAACGGATCGGGCGTAGTAGCTGGAGAAAACTTTAAGGCTTCCGAGCGCGCTGCCGATTGTCCGGCTTATTGCAAACCACGGGCATCGAAATTTTTTAGCAGTAATGCCAATTGCCAGCCATGCCATGAGGAGCAGTTCAACGATGTGTTTGCAATGAACTCATCAAAAAGCACAAATATTACTTGTGCCTCGTGCCATGAAGAAAAAAATGCGCAAGGGAAATATACACATTACACTTATTGGGCACACAACCCCAAAGAAAAAGCAGAACCAGAAAACCTGGACTTATTTAGTGGTGTTACGGCCAGCTATCTGCCTCAGGAAAATGTTTGCAGGGTAACATGGTGTAACAAATTGATGCCGCACAGGGCCTCGGTGTGCACCGAATTAGTGGCGGTAGTTGAAATTAAAGACGGAAATAGAATTATTAAACAGGACACCATTCGCCTAAACAGGCGAGATGAGCACATTGCTCATATTCGGAATGGGCCAGGTTTTAAAAGCTTTCCGGGCATATCAGGATTTGAATTTAGTAAGGAAGGCGACTCTGTGGTAAAGGAGATTGTGCTGCCCCCAATATCAAAATCTGCAAATTACAATATATCTATTACGGGAATTAAAAAGGAACAATATTGGCTTAATGACTCGATCAATTCCGTCTACTTCAAAAAAAGCTTTCAGCTTTAAGAGGAGCCAATTATTTTTTTACCCTTTTTATTTGCATCACAATGCCATTATCCGGCTTTAATGTAATCAGGGCTTTGGGCTTTACATCAAGGCTTACCAAATCCATATCAACCCTGGCTGAAAGCATAGAGTTAATGAGTTGCATTTCGAGCATAGCGAAGTTGTTGCCAATACATATTCTAGGTCCACCACCAAAGGGCATAAAAACAAACCGATTATCGCCTTTCATATCAAAGCTGTCGAAGCGTTGAGGTTTAAATTCGAAAGGTTCGGGCCAATAAGCAGGGTGATGGTGCAAACCGGTTATGTTAACTGCTACTTCAGTTCCGGCTTTTACAAAATAAGCGCCCAGTTCATCATCTTGTTTGGCATTGCGGCCTACCACCGGTACCGGTGGGTAAAGCCTCATACTTTCATTCATTACGTTTTTGCCATAAAGCAAGCCTGGTACGTCTTCAAAAACAGGGTCGCGATCACCGGCAACCTTTAACGACTCCTCTTTTAATTTATCTTCTACTTCCTTATGCTGTTTTATCAAATACCAGGTCCACGAAAGGGCGTTGACAGTTGTTTCGTGCCCTGCCATAAAAATGGTCATTACTTCATCGCGTATTTGCAGGTCGGTCATACCGGTGCCGGTTTCTTCGTAGCGGGCTTCAAGCAATAATTGCAACAAATCGGGGGGTGGATTCTTTTCCTTCTTGCGCTTGTTAATAATGCCGTAAACAATATCGTCCAGTTCGGCAATGTACCTTCTCATCTTTCGATAGCTTGGCAACGGCAAAAACCAGGGCAGGTGCAATGGATTACGTAAAAGCGCATCTGCTGACTCATTCAGGAAATTTACGTTACGCCAAATGGTTTGAATATGCTTAGCGTTAACATCGGTAGTAAACAAAGATTTGGCAACAATATCAATAGTAACTTCGGCCATCTCGCGGGTAAAGTTGATGGTTTGGCCCTCTTGTCCTTTCCATTTGTTTAAGAGATGGTTAGTAGAAGAAACCGTAATTGAGCTGATTCTTTTTAATGTTTCGCGATGGAATGCGGGCTGTATAAGAGTGCGTTGTTTGTGCCAGTTATCACCTTCGTTAGTTACCAGGCCTTTTCCTAGTAGTAATGCCAATACTTCATATCCCTTAGCTTTGGGGTAGCTACGATAGCTTTTCTGTAATACGTGCTGAGCAATATCGGGGTGGTTAACTAGGTATACCCTCCTGATACCCGGTATACCGGTCATTAGTATATCCGGGTATTTTTCGGGCGCTCTGCTAAGCATACCGAAGATGTTCTTCATAGATTCCAGCAGAAGCCCGAAGGTAATGGAAGGAGGATATTTCTTTTTAGTGGTGGACATGGCAGAGTTTTAAAGTAGCAACACAAAGCAAATACAATTGCGGATAATTTAATTTTACAAAGGATAAGAAATAGTTGAGCAGCACCATTATAAAAGCGAAAGCGATACAGCCGTTTAAATGCGGGTATCGCTTTTGCTTTTTTAGCTGATATAAAACTACCTATGTGGCATTTATAAATTTATAGGTGAAACCGGCAATAGCACCACCGGCAATAGGGCCCACTAAATACAGAATGAAATGGTGATAACGGCAGCCCTCACCCATAATAGCCTGAAAAATATTAGGGCCTAAACCTACGGCCGGGTTAAAAGCACCACCCGATATACTACCCACGGCGTAAGCCATACAAAGCACGGTAAACCCAATAGCCAATCCATAGTAAGAATTGCCCTCGGTTTTAGGATGTGTTGCAACATTGAGCACCACATAAGCTAAAGCAAAGGTGCCAATTATCTCGGCTGCCATAGCCATTGTTTTATGCGCCGTTGGGCTTGGGGCCACCACTAAAGCATGACCGGTAAACCACCAAATAAAGAAACTGGCAACAATAGCGGCTACCAATTGAAAAGCCATATAAACCAGCGCATCCTTAACGCTTATAAGCCCACGAATTAACACGGCAGTAGTTACAGCAGGGTTATAATGGCCCCCGGAAATATGGCCACCGGCATACACCATTACCATTAACACCGAGCCGATGGCTATGGGTGCAAAGTTGCCGGCATTATTTACGGCCATGCCTACGGTAAATACCAGAAAAAAGGTGCCTATAAACTCAACAAGGCACTTTTTCATATAGAGAATTTTTGGGTTAGTAATAAATCGCGTGCCCAAATGTGAGATAAAGTTGTTTTGTATAATAATAAAGTTTCCCACAAGAGAGGGAATGATGCCTTAATCGTACCTTAAATAGGTTATAAATAACTAAGCCACCATTTTTCTTTATGGCCGATCTTATACCGGTCGAATTTTTTGCACAAAGGATATAACGCGGCAATTATACTAATCCATACCAGGTAAACCATACTCAGGCTAAAACCATAGCCTTTTAATGCAGGCGACTCGGTTACCCATTGGGTGTTAATCATACTGCGCCAGCCAAAGCCAGAGTACTGCGCTAACATCATTGCTATAAAATGTATGAGGTATATGTGTAGTATGTAATAAAAAAACGGCACCCGCCCAAAAGTGCTGAAAAAGTTAACTACCCTGCCTCGCAGGTTTTCCGAATTGGCGAGAAAAATCATAGCCGGGCCGAGAGTCATGAGTAGGTAGAGAAGTGACGGCGGGTATTTATTAGGATTTAAAAAGGACATGAGTATTTGCCCAAAGGAGGCATAATGTGTCCAGGGCGTTGGGTCGCCATAAATATTGATATACCGAATAAGGATAAACAAAGCAATAGTTATAAGCCCTATAATATTAAGCATCCTTTTCCGTTTGCTGGTATCGAAAGGGCTATCGTAAAACGAACCAAAGCAGTAGCCCAGCGACATAACCGCTACCCATGGCACTACCGGGTAAAAAACGTTAAAGCTGTAAGTATCCGAAAGCGGGAAAACCTCAAACCGGTGAAGGATGGCCCATAGCACATTGCCATCAAGCCGCACGCCGTCAAACAGGTTGTGGCCAAAAATAAGTATGAGGCTGAACGCCAGTATTATGTTTCGTGGTAGGTAAACCAGGCCCGCTAAAACAATCATACTAATACCCAAACTCCAAATGGTTACAAGACTTGGATTATGAAACAAAGGGTCAAAAAACCATGCAAAGTTGATAACAGTAAATTCTATAAAAACCAACCACAGCCCACGCTTAAATAAAAACCCTGAAAGCTCACCTACTGTTTTTCTTCGGCCTACCATAAACGCCGATGTTCCGGCTAAAAAGCTAAATACCGGTGCGCAAAAGTGGGTTATCCATCGGGTAAAATATATGGCCCAGGTGGTGTGCAACGGATCCGTGGGGTCAAAAATGCGGGCTCCGGAGTGCACGTAATCTCTGCAATGATCAAGCGCCATAACTACCATAACCAGGCCCTTAAGCAGGTCAATAGATTCTATCCTGTTTTTGGCTGGTGCCGTCATTATTTACTAATAACCAGCTTTTGTATTGCAGTATAATTACCTTGCTTTAACTGCACCAAGTATAAACCATCGGCTTGCCCTTCAATATTTATACTAACCGGTGCATCAAGATTATCATAATGAACGGCTTTAATGGTTTCTCCTAAAATGTTGGTGATGGTTACTTCGGTTGTTCCGCCCTTTAGGTTAGAGGGTGTGAGCGTAAACTGGCCGCCGCTACTTGGGTTAGGAAAAAGTGCAAACCCCGCATCGCCCGTTGAAATATTAGTTATACCTGTGGCGCTAGGCGGCGGATAACCGGCAATGGCCAGGTTTACAAGGCTATCCATATTGTAGTTCTCATCACCGGTTTCGTAAGGCATCATCATAAATGCAATTAGCATCATTTCGTTGGTCGTATTCTCGCCGGCCGAAATTGTTTGCGGAGGATTGAATGGATTATAGGGATTGTTGGTTGTGTTATCGTAAGTGGCAGTACCGTGTATTACACTTCCTGACGGGAGCTTGATAAGGTTATGAAAGAAATAATACGCCTGCCACGCATATTGCCAGTTAAGCACCCTTTCGAAGGGTATAGTATCATTATTGGGTGTAACACCAAAAGAGGTCATTTGCCTGCCCACTAAATGCATGTGAGGGTCAACGGCAAAAAGCGAATAATCCATTGGGGTGCTGGCACCCGGATAAGGAATGTTGTAAAGGCTTGGGTAAGTGGCGGTAATAGTTTGTACCGTATTGGGTGGTATGCTAATAAGCCAGTTCATGGTATACAAGCTAACTGCAAGGGTACGTAGCGGTGGATTTGGCGCCTCAGCGGCACTGTCAGAGTAGAGGTAAAACAATATTTTGGTACTATCCACCTGCCCGGCTGTACCTAGAGGGTAGTGTATTTGCACCATAATGTTAGAACCCTTTTTAAGGCGCTCTCCCATTTTAAGCCCACCTTCGCCCGAAGGGAAAACCGTTGGGCCCATACCCGCGGCGTACGAGGTTAATGTAACAGCGCTATTGGACCCTGGCAGATTGGCTAATGCCAGCATGCAATCGGCATTGGTCATATTGGCTGTGGTATCAATCATCAAAATAACATGGTGCACAATTTTGGGGTTGCCCGGCAATATCTGCACTGCTTTTACATACTTATCGTTAGGTATATCAAGCGGCAATACAAAACAGGCATAATCATCGGCGTTGGTGGCTGTGCTGGTGTAAGTTGGTATTTGCAGGGTTAAATCGGCGGGCCCTAACACTGCCGTATTTCTGAACACCGGTACCGGTGGTGCAAGGTTTTCGTCTCCCTCGGGTGTGCCGCCATTTACCCAGGCATTGATAGTATCAATTTGCCCCTGGGTAAGCACACGTTCGTTTACGTAATGCCTATAGGTTGGATCCGGGGGCCATGGTGGCATGGTGCGATTATTAATATAGCTGGGTATAAGGTTGCTATAGTTTACTGCCTGGTGGTAGCTTTCTAAAGAGAATGGTGCAATGCCCGTAGAGTTGTGGCACTTTGTGCAGTTGTTGTAAATAATGCTTGCAACGCTGGTGCTCCAATCGGGAGTTTGAGCTTGCGCCCGATTTACTATTAAAAAGCATAGCGCGAAACACAAGGGGTAAAGTGATTTCATGGTTGTTTATTAATAATCAGGTAAAATATTCTACTTGAGATATTTACAAAACATTAAACCCATCTTAACGCATGAACCGCCCGGCTATAAAACCAAGATAGGAATTTTTTTCTATTGATGCAAATTAAGGATTTGTTGCAAGAAGGATTCTTAAGCCGGGCAATTGGCAATAAAAGCAAAAAAACATTCATCTTATTTATAACTTGTTAATAGTTACAGAGGCGACCCTTTAACTCGTATTTTAGCACAGAATTCTTCGGCCGTAAAGATACCCGCATGAAATATATTTTAATATTTACCCTTACGTTGTTTAGTGTGGGCTTTTGTTTTGGCCAACAATGGTTTCCTGAAAGCACCCCTCACTACAGAAGTATAAATGATGTTAATATATTGCGAGTTGGCGAAATAGTAGCAGTCGGGGGCAATCTGTCCAACGATTCGATAGAAAGTTTGGACCGTTCGGATAATTCAGGCCTTACCTGGAATGCTTTCCGTGATACTATTTCGTCCTGGATAAAATCAGTTGCTTTTGTCGATACGCTAAGAGGATACGCGGCCGGCTATAATGGCAAACTGATGAAGACTACCGATGGAGGGTTTAGTTGGACCTATGGCTCATCACCCATCATTCGCGATTTTAACAAGGTTATTTATGTAACGCCAACAATGATGTTTGTTGCGGGAGGATGGCCAACGGGCGACTCTGCTCAGACCATATTAAGAAGCCACGATGGAGGTAATAGCTGGTCAATAGTATATGACCAACCGGGCCCCTGGCTAAAAGCAATATTTTTTGTTGATACGCTTAAAGGTTTTGCCTCCGGCGACTCGGGCATGCTACTGAAAACCACTGATGGCGGCCAGACCTGGAACAACGCAAGCGCACCGATAACAAGAAACTTTAACGCAATTTTTTTTACTGATACCAGCAATGGGTTTATTGTAGGTGGCAATACTGTAGGCGGCGAAATGCGCACCATTTTGCAAACCAATAATGGTGGGCTTAACTGGAACGTTATAAAAGACGAGCCCGGTGGCCAGTTGAACGATGTTTCGTTTGCCGGTGCGCAATATGGAATAATAGTTGGTGACAGTACCTCGGTTTTCAGAACCAATAATGGTGGCCAAACATGGTTTGCTCAAAACCCTCAAATCACAAGGGCGGCAAATGAAGTTTTTAATGCCGGTAAAATTTATGACACCTCCTATGCGGTAATTGGTAACGCATTAGGATATGTATATATATATGACGATGACCACGTACCGGTTGCTTATACACTCGGCGCCTCGAATGTCGATACCACTAGCGCCATCCTTACGGGCAATATCAATACAAACGGTTCAGTTGACCTATACTGGTTTACGTACTCAACAGACTCGCTTTTCAACAATTCCGTCGGTATACCGCAGCAAGCTATTTTAACTGACTCGCTTACCATTGTACAGGCCACTTTAAGTTCGCTTACACCCAATAGCTGGTATTATTACTACGTAACGGTTTCGGGCATTGCAGGAACGAGTTATGGTCAGGAACAACGCTTTTATACCGGCGCACCTTTTCTAATTCACACATATCAGGAAACATTAGTGCCCCATAACATCAGTCCTGAAACTGCAACCTTGTATGGTGCGGTTAATGTAGCTGGCGTACCGGCGAATGTCTTTTTTCAATATGGTATCGGGCAGGCTTTTGATCATGAAGTTGCTGCCAATCCGGGGCTTCTTTCTGGCGATACCTTGACAACAGTATCGGCTGCACTAGCCGGACTACAGCACGACCAGGAATATTATTTCAGGGTTAAGTTGGTGGACACCCTCGGTACTTATTACAGTTTACCAAGATCGTTTTTTGCAGTGAACGATGAGATACCGGCCTGGAATTTTGAAAACTGGCAATCTGTTGAAAATATATTCCCACATGATTGGTGGGTTTGGGGCAACGTAGCGATGGCCCCGTCGTATAATGGGTCAACCGCCCTGTCAGTTTTCGGAACCCCGGAAGTACCCTTCGGCGGATCGTTTACAGGTATACACGCTGAGGGTTTCGCGTTTGGCGGAACGCCTTTTTCAGCCCGGCCCGATTCGCTTATTTTTTATGCCAACTACTCTGTTGCCACAGGCGATACCGCATTCGGTTTGCTGGCGCTAAGAAAAAGCGGAACCGATATTTCGTATACCCTCGTTCCGCTCACCGGGACTACTTCAGGTACCTTTATAAGGATTGCAGCTCCTATTTCTTATTCGTCCCTTGCAAATCCTGATTCTGCTATCATCGGCTTTATCAGCACTAATTATTTGTTTAGCCATCCCGTTGCGCAAAGCTGGCTCAAGGTTGATGACATTTCGTTTAGCGGTACTACCCAAAGTGTGCCAAGCGCCGATTTTGAGCAATGGGATAGTAGCACTTACATGGTACCGCAAGGTTGGACCACGTCATTTACAGAGCTACCGGTAAATTTTAATACCCCGCATAAGGTTGACCGAACCACCGATGCCAATGTGGGCAATTATGCAGTTGTATTGCATAATAGCCCTACCAGCGTTAACAACCAGTTTTTAACCGAAGCAACCTTAAATACTTTTAAAAACCCCCCCGATGGAATGCACCCCTCATTTGCTGTAACTAAACGCTACAAAACCATTAACGGCTATGTAAAGTATACGCCGCAAAACGACACAGCCTCATTTACTATAGTAATGTACCGGGCTGGTAATATGATTGGAAGTGGTTCGTGGTTGCTGGATTCGGCGATCAATGTTTATACACCGTTTTGTATTGCTATAGCATATTCAGATACGACAGCTATTCCTGACAGCGCGGCTATTAGGGTAGCAGATTCTTATACAACACCATCCGGAACCGCCACATTGACAATTGACAATTTGGGATTTGACGGGTATTATGAGGATAGCATTTATACCGAGGTTCCTATTGTTACGGCTACCGGTAAAGTGGTATCGCTAAACATATATCCCAATCCAAATAACGGCATCCTTGAGGCCGATTACCTGAGCCCATTGGATGAAGAGATAACTCTTACTGTTTACGATTTAAACGGGCGGCCTGTTTATACTGAAATTGGCGCACCTAACCCCGGCAATAAAGTAGCGTTTAAACTTAATCTGGCCAACCTGCCCGAATCAGTTTATTTTATTCGTGCAAAGTCCAAATCGGCCGAGATTACTTCGCGATTTGTTGTTGCGAGGCAATAGAATAGCAAATGGGAAAAAGAACAAGCCGGAAAGACTGCCGACCCGGGCGCTTCTCAAATAACAACGCCTACAAGCAACCCTGCTAACAAGGTACGGATTGTTATTATTTTACTAATACCAAAATTAAGCACATATATCTTTGTAGCAGAAATTATTTGGCTTTACCAATCATCATTTAAAACACGAGATATGGGATTTGCTATATTTTTTATCTGCCACTTCTATCTGGCCATTTTTATGCAAACGGCGTTTTACCACCGGTATGCATCGCACCAACACTTTACCATGAATAAGTTTTGGGAAAAAGTGTTTTTTGTAGCCAGCTGGGTGGTACACGGCGTAGGTTACTTAAGCCCTGCGGCATACGCTGTAATGCACAAAATGCACCACGCTTTTGCCGACAAAGAACGCGACCCGCACCCATCCTCGAATTCAAACTCGATGTACGATATGTACCTTGATACGAAGAATTCGTACATCAACATCCTTAAAAAGAGAATACCGGTAGAAGATCACTTTTATAATAATGTGCCGACGTGGCCGGCCTTCGACAAGATAGCTACAAGCAAATACTCCAGGTTATTCTGGCTGGTGGTATATGTGGCGGGGTATTGGTTTTTTGCGCCTAATATATTCTGTTGGCTGTTGTTGCCGTTCCATTTGCTTGTTGCCCCTATTACCGGTGTTGCTATCAACTGGTTTGCCCATCAGCCGGATGGAGTTACCAGTTATACCCATTTTGAGCAAAACAACCGGTCAAGCAATGTTTTACGGTTCGACTTTATTTTTATGGGCGAGGCCTATCACAATAACCACCACGCCAACCCGCGCAGCGTTAACCTTGGCTACAAGTGGTACGAGGTTGACATTGGTTATCTATTAATATATACCCTCAGCATCTTCGGTGTAACCAAACTTAAAAAGAAACGGATTCAGTCATCACACGATACCGCAGTTGTGCAAGAGCCGGTAACCGGCAACCTGGAAGTTTCAATAAAATGATTGGATAGCTTTTTGAAATAAAACTTTGTATACTTTAGTATACTTTTTTGAAAATTGTCATATGTAAATCATTGATCCTCATAACTATGTAAGTCGTCAAATGCTCCAAAACCACTGATTTTTAAAAGTGTATACTTTTGTAACCAATTGATTGTCTATTACTTATAACGGCATACAGCGCTATTTGAGCCCGATTTTCGGTAAAAACTAAGCAACTTAACCACTTTTTAAGGCATTAAGTACACCTCCTTCTCCTTTATCATCATGTCAAATAACTTCAATAATCCGGCAATTGGCAAAAGCATAGTTTTGCCTTTTCGTATTATATTACGAAGGTAAGATGCCTCACCCAATCCCACAAGGGGTGCGGATAACTTTTTAAGATCCTTTCCCTCTCTATCGCTTGCGATGGAGAGGGTGACCCGGCGAAGCAAGGGTCGGGAGAGGCCCGGCTGTTGGGCCATTTGTATGTTTCAAATACCTATGCTCCCTGGCTTTTTGTTTCCTTCACGTTCGCCAGTCCGCTTACTGCATCTCATCAGTAAATCATGTAACTCTTAAAAGAAGTTATGTAACGCTTACCTGTGCTTTTGGCAGCACCTTTGAATCGGGAAAGTTATCCCCGAAAAATATAAAATGCCATGAAAAATCTACTACCATATATTATAAGTGCTACGGCCCTGATGTCGTTTCCTCAACTCGATTTCGCCCAGGCTTTGGCCGCTATAAATCCAAAGGCACCGATAAGCGCAACCGGTACCTTAACAGTCAAAAACGACGAATTAGTGTTTGCCGGCGCTACCCAAACTGATTTTGATGCAGCCATCACTCATGCGCCCACTCCTTACACCATAAAGCTTGCATCAGGGGGGCAATGTGTTGCCGGGTCATGTTACGGGGCATCTGTCGACAACGAAATTTTTGAAATCAGAAAATACGCTCCTTTTGTTGCCAGCGTTAATGCGCAACCTTGTTCATTAGATGGACGGATACCTGCAAAAACGGTCATCAGCCTTATCCTGGATGGGAAAAGCTATACCGGTACCGATGGCAGTACGTTTAACGAAACAGTTGCGTTGGAGTTAACCTTTGCCGACCCAATGTTGCCCGATACAAAATTATCATCCGCCTCACTGTTACGTAATTCAACAGTATACGCTATGGTAAAAGGCGACGCAAGCAACATAACCATTACAGACTTTACATGGAGCAGCGATCACAAAAGTTTTAATTTCTCCGTCGATTTTGATTGCATTATGCGCTGTTGGGAACACGCAACCACAGGCAAAGCCGATGTAACCCTAAAAGGTGAAATGAGCAAAATAAGGGTAACTGTACCGGGATGGATGACTGCCTCTAAATAATTTTCAGAATAAGTAATCGCTTAAAAACACAAAAGCCACCAATTGGTGGCTTTTGTGTTTTTAAGCGTAGATAGACTTTTCTCGAACCAAGTTAAGGCAGACTTGAATAAAATTATGGACGTTTACCCGCTGCTCCATAAATACGATATTTGTTAAGGAAATATTATATATTGAAGTATGAAAGCGCGGATTTCCCCCTTCAGTTTCATTTCTGGGCTCAATAAAGGCAGGACGCTAATTTTTTGCTGCCTCCTATCTTGTTGTGCGTTGAACGCCCAGTATGTTACCATCCCCGATACTGTTTTTGCGAGTTGGCTTAATACTAACGGTTATTCATCCTGTATGAATGGCAATAAATTGGATACTACATGTAGCGCAGTATTAAATGCAACTGTAATGAATTGCAATTATGTGCCTATTCGCGACCTCGGAGGCATACAATATTTTAAGAATCTTACCTATCTGGATTGCTCAGGTGACTCCCTATACACTTTGCCATCGCTGCCGAACAGTTTAGATACTATTATGTGCCAACACAATAACTTGAGCAGCCTACCTGTTTTGCCAGGCGCTTTGCAAACCTTATGGTGTTATAACAATCAATTGACCAGTTTGCCTACTTTGCCTTTTTTATTGAAGTCATTATACTGTGGGGACAATCCGCTGAATAGCTTACCCACGCTGCCGTTGGCTTTAACAAGATTAGATTGTAGTTATGCTGCATTAATCGCCTTGCCTGTCTTGCCTACTAATTTGGAATATTTATGGTGTAATAATAACCGGTTGAGCGCATTGCCTGTTTTACCAGCTGACTTGATGTATTTAAATTGCGGGGGGAATCAATTAAGCAGTCTTCCTTCGTTGCCAGATAGTTTGCAAACCTTAATGAGCGAGAACAACCAATTGATAAGCCTTCCAGATTTACCAGCTAATTTGACTACTTTATGGTGCGACTACAATCAATTAACAGTTATCCCAACTTTGCCAGATAGCCTTGTTATTTTTTTCTGCTCTTATAATACAAATCTTCATTGCTTGCCAGAACTGAAGAGAATTGTTAGCCTTGATTTTAGGGGCACTGCCGTTACCTGCCTACTTAATTATGGAAACGTAAATTACAGTTATCCGCCACTTAATACAGTCCCGTTATGTGATTCAAATGGCTGTCAGGCTTATAGTTCAATTACGGTAATAAAACAGATGAACTTGAGCATATACCCTAACCCCGCAACCACTTATGCAGAATTAGCTACTACTTATGAAAATGGAACATCCATTTTGGGAGTAATGGATATTACTGGTCGAGAAATTTTACAAATACGATTACTGCACAACCCATATATTTTGCCCCTTGACAACATTCCACCAGGAGTGTATTTGGTAAAAGTTACTAATGCTGATGATGGGCAGTCATTAATATCTAAACTGGTTAAGCCGTAATCCAACCCCCTTTCGGCGTAGCGTATATCCTTGAGCGAATGCGTC
>CAIOTH010000025.1 GCA_903861145.1 uncultured Bacteroidota bacterium
GAAACAATGGTGAACGTTATTGTGAAAAACAGGTTAACCGAATACATAATGGCCGGCCCTACATACATACGCACGCGGCTAACATCTTCGGTTATACGGTTCATTAAGTCGCCGGTGTTGTTTTTGCGGTAAAAGGCGAGGTCTAACTGCTGGTAATGGTCGTAGATATCGTTTTTTAGGTCAAACTCAATTAACCTCGAAACCACTATAATAGTTTGGCGCATTAAAAAGGTAAAGCCCCCTGCCAATAAGGCAACCAATAAATACCTTAAAAACAGGAAAAGCACCTGCCTGCCAATTCCGCCCGAAACCACTTTGTGCGCATCGGTATCGGCACGTAACTGCTTAATACTGTTGGCAATCAGGTCAACGGCATCGCGGGTAATGATGGGGTTATAAACGCTTAAAGCGTTGGCGCAAATAACGAAGAAGATACCTGCAAGTATTCTCCATTTATACCTTATAAAGTATTTATTGAGGTAGGCTAAGTGTTTCACAGTGTTTTACAACATTAATTCATCAAATTGGTTCAAATTGGCCCCATTTTAAGCCTTTTAACCCTGTTTAAAAAAGATGGCTAAAAGGTCAATATCTCTAACTAGAATCCGTTAGGATGAGGTCATTATTTTTCTAACTTTGCCGCGCTCAAAACGGGCAGCTAAGCTAAACAAAAATCGTATTATGTCAGCGGAAACTAATGTTATTAAGTCGGTAGAAAAACGAGACGCGAGGGTGTTCGAAATGATTGAACCCATGGAGCACGAGCAGGTGATGTTTTTTTACGATAAAGAAACGGGCCTTAAGGGAATTATTGCGGTGCACAATACAGTGTTAGGTCCAAGTTTAGGCGGATGCCGTATTTGGAATTACGAAAACGAAAGCGATGCCCTTTGGGATGTGTTGCGCCTTTCGCGCGGTATGACATTTAAGTCATCAATAAGCGGCATTAATTTAGGAGGCGGCAAAGCCGTTATTATTGGCAATCCTAAAGTAAAAAGAGACGAGGCGTTTTGGCGCCGTTTCGGAAAATTTGTTGATAGCCTGAATGGCAAATATATTACTGCCGAAGATGTGGGTACCTCAACCGATGTAATGAGTATAGTAATGCAGGAAACCAAGCACGTAACAGGTAAACCGTTATCTGCCGGGGGCACAGGCGACCCTTCGCCATTTACTGCTTATGGGGTGTTTTTGGGTTTAAAGGCTAGTGTAAAAGAATCTACAGGCAGCGATTCTCTGGAAGGTAAAAAAGTAGCGGTTCAGGGTGTGGGCCATGTTGGGCATGATTTGGTTGGCCATCTTACCAAAGCAGGTGCTAAGGTTTTTATTACTGATATCAATAAAGCTAACCTTGATGCTACCGCCAAAGATTTTGGAGCTACGGTTGTAGAACCGAACGAGATTTATGATTTAGATGTTGATATTTATTCGCCTTGTGCTTTGGGTGCAACGGTAAATAACGATACCATTAATCGTTTAAAGTGCTCAATAATAGCAGGGGCCGCTAATAATCAATTAGCCGATGAAAACATACACGGACATATGCTTAAAGACAAAGGCATTTTATATGCCCCCGACTTTTTGATTAACGCCGCAGGCGTAATTAACTGCTATCGCGAAGTGCATGCTTTGACCGAAGATGCTACCAAGGCGTTGATTGAGAATATTTACCCGCGCACGTTAGAGATTTTCAAGAAAGCAAAAGCCGAAAACATACCAACCCAGGAGGCCGCCATTAAACTGGCCATGGAGAGGATTGAAGCTGCAAAAGGTAAAAAGTAATTTTGAGTTTAGATTGATATTGATTTAGAAGTTCATTGAATTAAACGTAGGGCTGAGCCTGTAATACTATTTAAGATGTTAGGAAGACGGAATTTGAGAATTAAAGTAATGCAGGCCCTTTACGCCTGGGAAATGGACCATGAAACCCCGGTTATAAAATTGGAGGGGCAACTTAAAACCCAAATCCAAAAATCGATTACACTTTATCTTACCGATCTTACCTATTTAATAGAGGTCTGCAATTACTCTATGGTTGATAAGGCCAAGCGGTTAGCCAAGTATATTAAAACGGAAGAAGACCAAAATGCCAGTACTACTATTGCTGCTAATGCTATTATAACCTTTCTTCAAAACGACGAGATTCTGGCAGCCAGTGTTAAGAAAGAGGGTGTTCGTAATTACGTGGATGAAGAAGTTGTGAAGAGCTTGTTTATTGATCTTTGCGCCCGCCAGAAATATAAAGACTACTGTGCACTCGAAAAACCTTCATTCGAGGATGATAAGGAGATTATTCAGTTTATCCTTCGCAAGGTGTTTCAATCTAATAAAGATTTGGAGCATCACCTGGAAGAGCTGTTTATTAATTATGACGACGACAATGCCTTGTTGCTGCACATTATTGGCAAATACATCGATACTTTTGATGTAGAAAAGAAGGATACCTTTTTTCAGAGCATGGATATTTGGGAAGAGGAGAAGAAGTTTGCTATGGACCTGCTTGCCAAAACCATACAGCAAAACGATGAGCTGATTGCCTACATACAACCCAAACTTAAAAACTGGGAAATGGACCGTGTAGCCATACTCGATTTGATTTTACTAAAGCTTGCCGTTTGCGAGTTAAAATATTTCCCAACCATACCCGTCAAAGTATCCATAAACGAGTATATCGATATTTCGAAATTATATAGCACACCTAAAAGCAAGGATTTTGTGAATGGGGTGTTAGATAAAGTGAAAAACGAGCTTTTAGAGAAGGGTGAGATTAAGAAATTCGGTAGAGGACTAGTGGAATAGGTGAAAGGCCCGCAAGGTTAAAACAATTTAAAAGGCCCTTACGTTTGGTAAAACCCCAACTCAAAAAAATTATATTTGCCGCCATTATGAAAAAGACGCTTGTTATAGCTTTAACGTTGGTGCTGGCATTGGGTATTTTTTCATGCCGCAAAAAGGGTGAAGTACCAGCTGAAATGAGGTTGGATACTGAAGTTTTTAAGGACACCACCCAAATTGAGTTTGTTGACCCTGTTAGGTTTGTTTTCGACACTATTAACCAGGGCGATAAGGTTGAACACGACTTCAGGATTAAGAACACAGGTAAAAATAACATGGTTATTGCCCGCGCCTTTGGTTCATGTGGTTGCACAGTGCCTGAGTATCCTAAAGACCCGATTAAGCCAGGCGAAACGGCAACTATTCATGTTACCTTTAACTCGGCAGGTAAACCGGCAGGGCCAATTGAGAAGAATGTTACTATTGTGTGTAATACCTCAAAACGCAACGAGATGCTTTATTTAAATGGCTTTATTGTAATTAAAAACTGATTTTAAAATATAAACTATGGATCCTATTTCTATTGCTATTATGGCCGGTATGTTTGGCGTAATGTATTTTTTCTTTATTCGTCCACAACAAAAACAAGCCCAGCTGGCCAAAGAGTTTCAGGCAAGCCTTGATAAAGGTGCACGGGTTGTAACTACAGGGGGTATACATGGCAAAATCATTAAGGCAGAAGAAAATGCCGTATTACTCGAAATTGATAACAACGTAAAAATCCGTATCGAAAAATCGGGCATTTCAATGGAAATGAGCAAAGCTGCTTATGGCGAAGGCGAGAAGAAGGCTGATGCCGTTGTTGTGAAATAATTGAAAATAAATTTACCTGTAAACGGCGCTGAGAATAATATAACTTAGTGCCGTTTCGTTTTATAAGGGATGTAATGGCCCGTTCATCCCTGCCGATTTTAACGGGCATTCCATCTGTCATTTGTTTAACCCAAAATGCGCAGATGAATATGAAACGAAAACCGCCATCAAACCATCAAATGCTTAAAGCAGGTATAACAGGGGGAATTGGCAGCGGAAAGACCACCGTTTGCAAAATGTTCGAAAAGCTGGGCATACCGGTATATTATGCCGATGACCGTGCCAAACACCTGATGCAGCACGAACACTTTTTAATTGACCAGATAAAGAAGAATTTTGGTGAAGACGTTTACGCCAATGGCCAGCTCGACCGGAAAGCATTAGCCGCTAAGGTGTTTAATGATAAGGCTAAACTTGAATTGCTAAACTCGTTGGTGCACCCCGTCGTTTTTAGAGATACAGAAAGATGGATGGAGGAACAGAAGGATAAGAAGGTGCCTTATGTTTTAAAGGAATCGGCGTTGCTGGTTGAAACGGGTTCGTACAAAGGGCTTGATGAGCTGATTGTGGTTACGGCACCTTTAAACACAAGAATTGAGCGCGTTACCGAGCGGGATAACACTGATGCTGAAGAAGTGCTTGCCCGGGTGAAAAACCAACTGCCTGAGGAGGATAAGGTGAAACTCGCTAATTTCGTTATTACCAATAATGATGGTTTTGGAGAATTGGAGGAGCAGGTTTTAAAAATTCACGAAAAAATGATAGAAGAAAACTCGAAATTAGGAGTTTGAATTTAGTGCATATGACAGGAGCTTTACGTATTGGGATATTAGGCGGCGGGCAATTAGGGCGAATGTTACTTCAAAGTGCTGCCAATTATCATGTTGAAACTTTTGTTTTAGAGTCGGGCAGTAATCCTCCGGCTTCATCTGTTAGTCATCATTTTGTTGCCGGTGATATTAATGACTATGAGACTGTTTATAATTTTGGTAAACAGGTTGATGTGCTTACTATCGAAATTGAGCATGTGAACCTGGAGGCGCTGTTCAAACTTGAAGGGGAAGGTTTGAAAATATACCCACGCCCGTCGGCCCTTCAAATTATTAAGGACAAGGGTTTGCAGAAAGAATTTTACAAGGTTAACCACATTCCAACTTCCGGGTTTCATTTGATTCAACGGAAGCACGAATTGCAAAGCCATATCAATTTTTTGCCGGTAGCGCAAAAGCTCCGTAGCGGTGGTTATGATGGGAAAGGAGTGGAGATACTACGCGAGGTTGAAGATTTTCATAAAGCCTTTGATGCCCCTAGCGTAATTGAAAGGCTCGTATCCATACAAAAAGAGATCTCGGTAATTGTTGCACGCAATGCACAAGGTGATACAGCCGTTTACCCAGCTGTTGAAATGGTTTTTGACCCACGCTATAACCTGGTAGATTTCCTGGTATCGCCGGCAGAACTTACCGATGAGCAGAATATTGCTGCCCATAAAATTGCTATTGATGTGCTGAATGCCCTTAATAGTCCCGGCATTTTTGCTGTAGAAATGTTTTTAAATACCGAAGGCGAAATACTGGTTAATGAAACTGCTCCGCGTACACATAACAGCGGCCACCAAAGTATTGAGGGCAACTACTGTTCGCAGTACGATATGCAAATGCGCGTGTTGCAGGGTTTCCCATTGGGTGACACTTCACCGGTTAAGCCATCTTTAATGCTCAACTTAATTGGTGAACCTAACTTTACCGGCCCAGTAGTTTACCAGGGCCTGAACGAAGTATTAGCGCTTAAAGATGTTTACGTGCACCTATATGGTAAACACGAAACCAAACCCGGCCGCAAAATGGGCCATGTAACTATTTTGGGTGAAGACAAGGAAGAACTATTGCGGAAGGCTGAGTTTATTAAGTTGCACTTGAAGGTGGTGAGTTGAAACTAAAAGAAGCGGACCAAAACAATAAGACCGCAAGCAAGAAAAATTGCCAGCACTATCGAAACTTGCAATGTCCGTTTTTTAACCTGAACGTTGACCCCAAAAAAATCTGCCATTGAAGGACTCCATAAAAAGTAGGCTAGTGCAATTCTTAAAAGTCCTTGTGCAATTGCAGTTGTATTAATATAAGCGGGCAATGAGTATGAAGGGTGATACGCTAGCTGGTAGAAATAGAACGGTATTAAACTAGCAAATTGGCTAAATATACATATAAAGTTATCTGCAAATAATAACATCCAACCCCAGCGATTTCTTTTGAACAGCAAATAGAAAACGATTGGCACATACACTAGATTGAGTACATCAGCGGAATCGCTAACGTCGAATAGATGATGGTCGTTATAACCGAAGAGATGGATAAAATGAACTATGGTACTGTAAAATGACCAGGTGTAGCTTATAACAATTAATAGAAGCACAAATTTGAGCCACTTGGCCGGATTCATCGGTGCTGATGGCTCCAAAACCGGTTCAAGAAAATCGGTAACTACTGCTTTATAGCCCTGTAATTTTTGCTCACGCGCTTTAATGCTTTCCTCAATAAGTTGAAAGTGTTTATCAACGTATTCACGGTCTTGTTCGCTTATTTCTCTGGTGTTTAAAAGATGTTCAGCTGCTGCAACCGCATCAGGTTGGTAATCGGCAGATTGCCGTAATATCTTTAGTAACTCTGTGGTTGAGTAATCTTTATAAAGATTATAAAAATCTGACTGCATTGGGCAACTTATAATGTGTTATGTGTAGTTGGTTTAAAATGCAGTCATGCTTTACTAATTAAAACGGCGCGTCCTCATCAAAATCTTCCTTCTTGTGTTTCTTTTCGAATGAGATGTCATCGCTTTCATCATCATTCATTTTTGAAGCCTTGATTTTATAGTTCTGCCGCTCACCGGTGCTCTTAATGTCAGAGTAATGGTCGCCGGCACCAATTTCATCAAGGTTTTCGAACTTGGCAAATTTGCTGATGAAGCGGGTGCGCACTGTTTTAACCGGGCCGTTACGGTGCTTGGCAATAATCACCTCGGCAATATCTTTGGTTGGGTTACCTTCAGCATCTTGCTCCAAACCGTAGTATTCGCCACGGTAAAGGAAAATAACGATATCGGCATCCTGCTCAATAGCGCCCGATTCACGTAAATCCGAAAGGATTGGTTTCTTATCACCACCTCTTGTTTCAACCGCACGCGATAACTGCGACAGGGCGATAACCGGTATTTGTAATTCCTTGGCAAGGCCTTTTAACGAACGCGAAATCTGGCTAATTTCCTGCTCACGGTTTCCGCCGCCTTTGCCATCAACAGTCCCACTCATTAGCTGCAGGTAGTCAATAACCACTAATTGTATATCGTGTTGTTGCTTTAGCCTTCTGCACTTGCTTCTTAATTCAAAAACGTTGATGGCCGGTGTATCATCAATAAAAATGGGGGCGTTTTTAAGGTTATCTATTTTTGATGTAAGGATTTGATATTCGTATTGCTCTAAATTTCCTTTACGTATTTTATCCGATGGGATATGCGTCTCCATCGAAATTAAACGCTGCACTAACTGCACCGACGACATTTCCAACGAGAAAATAGCAACACCCTTACCATGATCAACGGCTGCGTTTCGCGCAAGGGCCAGGGTAAATGATGTTTTACCCATTGCCGGGCGGGCTGCCAAAATAACCAAATCCGATTTTTGCCATCCACCGGTGGTGCGGTCTAAATCAATAAAGCCTGAGGCAACACCGTTTAGGTGATCCTCGGTGTTATTCATCCGGATATCAATTTCCTTCAGCTCGCCCATAATGATCGAGCCGATGTCTTCTGAATTTCTTTTTAAGCTATTCTCCGCAATGCTGAACAGGTTCTTTTCTGCCTTATCTAACAAGTCAAACACATCAGTGCTGTCTTCGTAGGCATCCTTAATAATTTCGGATGAGGTAGAAATGAGCTGGCGCTGAATGTGTTTTTCAGCAATCAACCGTGCATGATATTCAACGTTAGCCGCCGAACCCACTTTATTGGTAAGCTGTGCAACATAAAACGGACCCCCTACGGCATCCAACTCGCCGTTCTTTTTTAACTGTTCAGTAACCGTTAATAAATCAATAGGCGCCTGACTTTGAAACAACATCCTTATAGCGCGCCAAATGCGCTGATGCGCATCGACGTAAAACGACTCATCTTTTAAAATGTCGGTAACCTCGTTAATCGCATTCTGTTCAATCATTACGGCGCCTAACACCGCCTCCTCCAAATCTTTTACCTGTGGGGGGAGTTTACCGTAATCACTCATGCTCGTTTCAGGGGTCGCTTTCCTGATAAGTGATTTTTTCACAATTTCAATTGGTTCAGCCATAATTTATTTCCAGTTAACGGTAAACAGTGTCAGGTGAAGAATATCAGCTTCTGCTTACCTACCTTCTTTTTGAAGGGGTTGCAAAAGTTCACTTTTGCTTACGTAGAATGAAATGTTTTCTACAAAATTTTTCTTCACGTTCCACAAACAGTTCCTCGCACTTTATCAACAATTTCAACTCTTTTTTCTATTAACGCTTAGAATATAATTTTTTAAAATAACAACACAAAAATTCTTCTAAAAGTAATGAATAAACAGCAGGTTTATTGCACACACTGTGAATAAAACCGCGGTAAATAGTACATTGGTAAAAAGGCGCTGAAAACTACTTAAAAGCATCTAACCCGGTAACATCGTGGCCGGTTATTAGCAGGTGTATATCGTGTGTTCCTTCATAGGTAATAACCGTTTCAAGGTTCATCAGGTGGCGCATTACAGGGAATTCGCCGGTAATGCCCATACCACCCAGCATTTGCCTGGCATTTCGGGCTATATCCAGTGCTATTTCGCAACTATTACGTTTTGCCATCGATATTTGGGCCGGTGTTGCTTTCTTTTCATTTTTCAAAACACCTAATCTCCAAACCAACAATTGCGCTTTGGTAATTTCAGTTATCATTTCTGCCAACTTTTTTTGTTGCAACTGAAACTGCCCGATAGGTTTATTAAACTGTATTCTCTCTTTCGAATAACGCAAAGCAGTATCGTAACAATCTAAAGCAGCGCCAATGGCACCCCATGCAATACCGTAACGTGCGGTGGATAAGCAACCCAATGGCCCTTTAATTCCCGATACATTTGGCAATAAATTTTCTTTAGGCACCTTAACGTTATCGAAAACCAATTCGCCGGTTATTGAGGCGCGTAAACTCCACTTGTTATGAGTAGTTGGTGTTGTAAACCCTTCCATACTGCGCTCAACAATCAGGCCTTGTATTTTGCCAGCTTCGTTTCTTGCCCAAACAACAGCAATATCAGCCAGAGGCGCATTGCTGATCCACATTTTAGCACCGTTTAGCAAATAGTGGTCGCCCATGTCTTTAAAGTTGGTTTTCATACTGGCCGGGTCAGAGCCATGGTCTGGTTCAGTTAAACCGAAGCAACCAAACAATTCGCCGGTGGCAAGTTTGGGTAAGTATTTCATGCGTTGCTCTTCGCTGCCATAGGCATAAATTGGAAACATCACCAACGAACCCTGAACAGATGCGGTTGAACGAATACCTGAGTCGCCTCTCTCCAACTCCTGCATAATAATGCCGTACGAAATTTCGTCAAGTCCACCACCGCCGTATTTAGCAGGTATGCTTGGCCCGAATGCGCCAATAGCTCCAAGTTCCTTAATTAGATGTTTAGGAAACTCAGCACGTTGTGCATAGTCTTCAATGATGGGGCTAACCTTTTCTTTTACAAAGGCGCGCACAGATTCGCGTATTAATTTATGTTCGGTAGTAAGCAGGTCGTCTACCATGTAGTAGTCGTGATGTACGTATTTATCGGCCATGGGTAAAGTTTTAAAATGCGGGGTGAAAATAGAATATTTTCCCGTGGGTTATAAGAGGGAAAGAAGGGGAATTTGAGGAGTTTTAGAATTTCTGCTTCAGCAGGTCCTGTACCCAGGTTTTACTGGCAAAGCGCTTGGCACTTTGATTTAAAACCATCATTGGAAACAATCTTTTTGCCAAAAACAAAGCTCTTGACTGCCATGGATGTAGAATGTAAAATCTGTTTTCCCCTGCCTTTGTAAGGATATAAGCTGCAATATCATCGGGCCCGTATTTGGCGCGGCTAATAATGGTTTGGCCCATGCCTGTTGCCGTTTTATCGCCCCGGTTGTATTGCATGATATTGCTGCGGAAAAACGTTGGACAAACCACACTTGCGCCAATGTTAAAGGCTTTTACTTCGCCATAAATCGATTCCATTAAAGATATTACAGCAGCCTTAGTAACATTATACATGGCCATGTTAGGCATGCTGGCAAAACCTGCGGCGCTGGCTATAGAAATAATGTGCCCGCTACGCTGTTGTTTCATCACCGGCACTGCAAAGTGCGAACCGTATATAGCCGCCATTTGATTAATGCCGGTTATCCATTCCCAGTTCTCCAAACTATATTCACCTACCAAACCACCATCGCCAACGCCGGCGTTATTGATCAGTAAGTCAATGCCTTTATTTTTCGAAATAAAATCGTCAAACGCTTTTTTGAATTCCTCTTTTTTTGAAACATCGAATTGGTAGGTAAACGCTTTACCACCGGCTTTTTCAATTAATTGCGCCGATTCAGCAAGTCCTTCAGCCTTAATATCAGTAATGCCTATAGTCCAACCGTAGGATGCAAGTTTTAAGCTTAAAGCCCTGCCCAGGCCGCCGCCACCACCAGTAATAAATGCACGCTTAGCCGGATATTTTTCAGAAATTTTGTAAGCCATAGTATTAGAATATTGATTTGACGAATATCTTTAAAAAATTACCGAACTCCTGCATTAAAATGCCCCAGCGCATATAGCTTAACTCAATACCGGGGCACAACTCGACAACCACCGTTTTTAAAGCTACTTTTTTGCGCGCCGCTAAAAAAATAAATTCGAGATCAAAAAGGTACCGGTCGATACTGGTTCGCAAAAACACCTCCTTGCCTTTTTGATTAAAGCCCTTTAATCCGCATTGGGTATCATCCGTTGGTATGCGCAAAAATTTGCGAATCATAAACCGCAATAGCTTTGAAATTTTAACGCGCATTTTTGGCAAATGCGTATAGTATTCCTCCGAACGGATACCTATAGCCACATCGCAATTATTGTCTTGTAACGCATCTGCAATTTTCAGGAAACTTTGATGGGTGTATGGAAAATCAATGTCGGTGTAAATAATAATTTCTCCTTGCGCGGAATCAACACCCTTTCTTAGCGCGTAACCCTTTCCCCGGTTTTCAGTGTATGTAATGATTTTTACTTCGGGTCGTTTGGCGAAGAAAGCTTTTACTTCGGCCTCATTGAAGTTTTTTGCGCTACCGTCGTTTACAATAATCAGTTCAACGGCTAAATTCTCTGCTCTAATTAGAGTAAAGCTGCTTTCAATCGTACTCAGCCAACCATCAATAGGGTTGAAGCAAGGCAATACAATGGAAATAGCCGGTTTATCCTGCATAACGGGCCGAAAGTAAGAGATTAAATTTTATCGTATCGGGAAATTGTTGAAGATAAACGTTGAATCGTTATCTAATTGTGTAACCACGTTTACATTTTTAGGCCGAACCATAATTTCATCAAATGTGGCAAAGTCGCCGGCACCGGTAAGTAGTATTTTATTCTTTTTGTCGCGCAGGGTAAAATCGAATGAAACACGTACCCAATCTTTGTAGCTGTTGGTGGAAAACTTAGCGTTTGAATCGAACTTCTCAAGCTCTTTACCATTTGTATCTAGCTGGTTCATATACATAACAGGGTAAGCGGCCCGCCTGCTATCGGTATAAACCCAATATGAAACTTCGTAATTGGTTCCATCATGGGCATTGGGTAGAGTATCGAAATAAAAATAAGTTTGTTCTTTCTCGCTGTAATTGGCTCCTTTTCCAAAAACTGCGTAATCTTTTGGTTCTCCTTCGAAGCGCTTTACAATTACATTGTTCACGCTATCGTTGCTTAAATAATCACCATGGTTAACGAAATGGCTGCGATTGTCGACGAAATATTTTTTTGTTACTGTAATAGAATCTACAAATGCTGAAAGGTCGAGCTGGTAATATTTATTGCCGCGTAACTCGAAGAGAAATTTTGCTTTAGAAAGGATTGCTATTTCCTCGGGGCGCAAATCGCTACCGTGGGTTATCAGGAATAATGGCTTACTGTTTTTGTATAAACTCAACACTTCCTTTTTGATGAGCTGGGCGCTAATTAGATTGGCTAACAAAAATGTTTGATGCTGCGATGTTCTCGACAATTGTCCGGCCACAATAGGCAAGCCCATGTTAAGCGATTGCTTCATGGCAATGTAAGAAACCGAGGATTCGATGTAAAGTTTTTCAGAGCCATTCAGGAAAATCGGAATAGGTATGATGGCCTGGAAATCACTGACTTGCTTACCGGCTTCTTGTATTTTTTGCAATAACTCTTTGGCATACTTTGCGTCTTCCGGTTCTGCACTGTTTGATTGAAAATCGTGACTCATTCGATTTGAGATCATGTTGTCTTCAATAAACCATACACTATATGCAAGTGCTAATAATGCGTATGCAAGTGCCTTTTGTTTTGCCTGCAACGATTTAAATAACTGGTAAATCAGTAGTGCGGCACCAATAGTGGCTGTGTAATAAAAGAACCAGTTAAACCTTCCCGATGCCCTGAACTGCTTAATAAGTCCCGGCATTTTTTCGTAATACTTTTCAATTGGGTCAATGCAGAATGGAAAGGCCAGAGCAAAAAG
This sequence comes from uncultured Bacteroidota bacterium, assembly GCA_903861145.1. Classification (GTDB taxonomy): domain Bacteria; phylum Bacteroidota; class Bacteroidia; order Chitinophagales; family LD1; genus Bog-950. The sequence goes on from CAIOTH010000025.1 coordinate 12,410, forward strand.
TATAATGCCTATTGCGGGGATAATGAACAGATTAAACGGATATAAATCGGCCGATAATTTTGTGCGGATATTTTTAGAGCGAAGACAAACAATTGCAGCCACGAAAAGCGTTACCAATGTTATCAAACCAATATAGCCCTCACCTTCGAAGTGGTATACGATGCGTGCATGAGGGAAAAGCTTGCCCAATACTTCACCGGTAAAAGAATAGGGGTGAAGTAGAATATCAGCAATGGTAGAACGGTTTTCAATAAAGCCCCATGGCGCTTTGGGGCGGTCGTTTATTTTATCGGTTATAAGTAAGAAGGTTTTGAGCAGTATAAATGGAAACATTGCGCTTATGCCCAGCAAAGAAAATGTGCGCAAATGGTTTTTTACATCCTTTCTGTTTGCTGCTATATAAACCAGCGCCAGCAGCAGAATGAATAAGCCGCTCATTGCGGCATAGTAAATATGGACGAAAATGAAAAACGAATTGAACAATACAAGTGCAATGAAATAGCGAATGCTACCCCCGGTTTTTAAAAACCTGACGAGCAGGTAAAGCATAACCGGTATATAGAAAGTGTAACTGAGTGAAAAATGCCCACCCAACCTTTGTATCTGTGGCGATATCATCACTATTAATGTAGAGAACAACGCGGCGTTTACTTGGTCGAGGTTGAACTGACGGAATATTTTGTAAATAATAAGCGCACTGATTAACAGTGACGAAAAGAAAGACAAAACGATAAAGGCATAAATGTGATTAAGGAACCCTGGAAAGATTTTGATCACCGCTTTTAGCAACCACGCTACGGCAGGCTGGTTATCGGTAAAGAGCACATTTTCACCAAAGGGGTAATTCATGCCGGTGAAGTGTGCACCGCTGTCATACTTCAGATAATAGGCAAGTGTGTAGTAATTTTTAAAGCCATCGCCGAAAACGCCATACCTTATAGTATCGGCGCCCAAAATTTGGTGCGAGTAATAAACAAATAATAGAACGGCAGTAATGGCAACGGCCAAAACTCCGCCTTTCCAATGCTTCATAGTATTAATTCAGGCTTCTAAAGTCAACCGGTACCACACGCGATAC
>CAIOTH010000026.1 GCA_903861145.1 uncultured Bacteroidota bacterium
AGAACACCGGAAAGAGTGGCCAAATCGCTGCACTTTATGACACAGGGTTACCAGCTTGATGCTTTGCAAATATTAAAATCAGCGGTGTTTGATGAGCACCATAGCGAAATGGTTATTGTAAAGGATATTGAGCTTTATTCGCTATGCGAACACCACATGTTGCCCTTTTATGGCCGGGCACATATTGCGTACATACCCAATGGCAAAATTGTTGGCCTTAGCAAACTGGCGCGCGTGGTTGATGTTTACTCGCGCAGGTTGCAGGTACAAGAGCGTTTGACAACCCAGGTGCGCGATTGTATTCAGGAGGCACTGCAGCCTTTAGGAGTGGCCGTTGTAATTGAGGCTAAACATTTGTGCATGATGATGCGGGGGGTGCAAAAACAAAACTCAGTTACTACTACCTCGGCCTTTACCGGCGAATTTGAAAATCACTCAACCCGTAGCGAGTTTATTAATCTTATTTCCTCGCGGCTGAGTTAGTAGCTTGAGAGAAATTAACCACTAAGGCACTAAGAGCACTTAGGCGCACCAAGTAAATTTGAGAATTTAAATACATTTTATACCGAACATTAAGCGCCGGGGTTTTGATAATTTCAATTCTTCGTGTTTCTTCGTGACCTTAGCGCCTTAGCGCTTAACTTCATTTTGTATTAAACTATAAGCTATGAAAGCATATGTATTTCCGGGGCAGGGTTCGCAGTTTAAGGGAATGGGTAAGGAACTTTTTGATAGTTCGGAACTGGCCCGGAATATGTTTAAAGAAGCCGACGCTATTTTGGGGTTTTCGCTATCGCAGGTAATGTTTGAAGGAACCGATGAAGACCTTAAACAAACTAAGATTACACAGCCCGCCGTTTTTTTACATTCGGTAATATCAGCTTCATTGCTGGAAAACTTTAAACCCGATATGGTAGCAGGCCATTCTCTTGGCGAACTCTCGGCACTGGTGGCAATAAATACGCTTAGTTTTACTGATGGCTTAAAATTGGTTTATGCCCGTGCCCTTGCAATGCAGGAGGCCTGCGAGTTAACGCCATCAACCATGGCCGCGGTTATAGGATATACCAGCGACGAGCAAATAGAAAATATTTGTAGGGAAATAACCGATGAAATAGTAGTGCCGGCCAATTATAATGCACCAGGCCAGCTTGTAATATCGGGCAGTGTTAAGGGCATTGATATTGCGATAGAAAAATTAAAAGCTGCCGGAGTTAAACGTGCTATAAAGTTGCCAGTCAGCGGCGCTTTTCACTCACCACTTATGGAGCCCGCCAGAAAGAAAATAGCGGAGGCCATTTATCAAACCAAATTTAACACCCCTATTTGCCCTATCTATCAAAATGTAACTGCGATAGCCGAAACTGATCCGGCAAGGATACAACAAAACCAAATGGCGCAGCTAACGGCACCGGTTAAATGGACTCAATCTATCAAGCAAATGATTGCTGATGGTGCAACCGAATTTATTGAGGTAGGGCCGGGTAATGTATTGCAGGGATTGATTAAGAAGATACGAGGTTAATGTTACCGGTTAATCAAAAATTAATTTAGAAAAATATTTGTTTTAACCGCTTGCCTGGTTAAATTAGCAACACAAAATTTACAGGTTCATGTGCTACGGTTGGGTTAAAAATATGGTTTCCATATTTGCGTCTGTTTTAATAAGCGCCAGCCTGTTTGGTCAGACTTCTTTTAAGGATAATTACCATCCACTTACCCATGGCGATACAATGTACAGAGTGGAAGTTTACAGCCATTTAAAAAGCCGTTGGAATTTTTTATGCGACTCGCTTTGTAAACACTCAAATAAAGAAAAAAAGCCATCTATAAATTCGGTTTTGACGAAAGGATATCTGACAACAAATTTGAGTTGGAAAACAACCACTATTTATGGGGCGATAGTGTTACGATCTACTTAAATAAAATATTGGATAAAATTGTGAGCGCCAATCCTGAATTAAAAGGCAAAACCTATTTGTTGACTAATAGAACCGATGAGGCGAATGCATCATCAATAGGTGATGGGGTTCTTTTTTTTAACCTGGGACTATTGAGCAGAATCGAAAATGAGGCCGAAATTGCCTATGTTCTTGGACATGAACTAGCGCACAATAAGCTAAACCATGTTACAAAAGGAATGATTAAGCGGGTTGAAACCATTACCAGCAAAGAGTTTAAGGAGAAGGAAGATGAGGCGTTAAAAAGCGAATACAACGCAGTGCATCAACTAATGCAGTTTCATAAAGCAGCACTATTTGATTTTAATAAACACGGCAGGGCTGACGAAACGGAGGCCGATTCAATAGGTATGATATGGGCAGCAAAAGCGGGATATTCACCTGAATATGCAACAGTCATGCTCCTGCAACTTGATTCGCTTGAAGAGGAAAAGTACACAGATAAAATTGATTACGATAAGATATTCTCAACCCCAGATTTCAAATTTAAACAGGAATGGCTGAAGGGGGAAGCTTTTTTAAAAGCTTTCAAGAGCAAGAGCGAGGTTGAGAAAGAGTTACGCAATGATACTGTAAATGACCATCCCGATAACAACTTAAGGGCGACGACGGTAGCAAATCTTTTGGCCAGAGGAAATTATCATGGCAATGACGGTACGTCCTCGCTAAAAAACACTTTAGCTATTGAAGCCGATTTTGAGGTTATTGAATTTCAATACCAGGCTGAGGCCTATGGCCCATCATTGTATAACACGCTCCATTTGTTGCAGGTTTTTCCGGATAATGTGTATTTAAAAGCCATGGTTGGCAAAAACCTTTACTTTTTGTATAAAAGTTTAAAGGACCGTACTTTTAGCTTTCATACAGATTTACCACATCCTTATTTCAGTAAAAATTATAATGAGTTTCTTTATTTTATTAATAACCTTCGAAGCTCTGAATTTGCTGCACTCGCCAATAATTATATTAAGAAAAATGACATCGGTAAGAAGGACAAGAGTTATGAATTTGCCACTATTTTATGCCTAAGTATGACTCCTGAAAAGACCTCTATAGAAAACCTGGTAGCCGGTTATACTCACGAATATCCGGGAACCGAGGAAGCTAAATATTTAACCGAAAAGCTAAACCCAATTAAAACCACCAAAAAAAATTAACCTATGAAACACACTCTTGTTTTACTTACCGCTCTGCTGCTCAGCACCACCGGCATGTTTGCGCAAAAAGCCAAGGAGGATGGCAAAACTGTTGAACTGATAAATCACGGTGTGATGATGCAGGGTAAGGATGTGAAAGGCTATTATTTCTTTTACAAAATTGATAAGGCGGATAAGGACAACAATAATTACATGGTCAATATTTATGACAATAATTTTAATGATGCCAGTTCATTTGAATTAAAAAAACCAAAATATTTCAGGTTGATGGAGGCTGCATATAATGGCGATGCCTTTATATTTCTGTTTCTTGACGCAAAAAAGAGAACTGAGAACATGATAACCTATGGCGAAGGGGGCAAATTGATAAAAGATATGACATCTGCCGAATTGGATCCGTCGGATTATAATGCTGCAGTGCAGTCAAGCTATTCCGGCTCTAAAGCCAACGAGAACGTGGCTATTAATGCCGTACCTGGTAAAGGCTTTATAAAATTTGACGTTACCAATGATAAAAAAGAAAAAAAGAGAGGGTATGCGGTTAGCTTATATAGTAATGATCTTAAAAAAATGTGGACCGTTACTCCTTCACCCAACGAAAAGCATAAATTCGAAAGTTTTCAACCTATCTACTATGACTACAAATATGTAATGGGTGTTATTATGAGTAAAGAAAGCGCTTTTGGCTCTGATTTTGGTTATGATTTAGCTGTAATAAATGTGGAAACGGGAAAAAAGCTATTTCAAAGTTCGCTGAAGGACCCTCGCTATTCAATAACCCCAACCGGCGCCTTTTATGATTCTGTTAGCAACCAATTTGTTGTAATGGGAGAATATATGGATAGCAAGGAAAAATTGGGCAACGGAAGAAGTAACGGGTTAGCGGCATTAGCGTTTGATAAAACGGGCAAATTACAAACCCAAAAATATCTTACCTGGACTAAGGATGTAAATAAATTTTTGGCAGTTGATGCAAAAGGGAAGCTTGAAGATGGCGGATATATGGCTTTTCAAAAGATATTTGCAACCAGCGATGGCAAAATATTTGCGATTGCTGAACAATACAAAAAGGACGTAAGCGGAGTCGGTGTTGCTATGGCTATACTAAGTGGGGGCGGTTCGGTTGGAAGAACGGCCGTGGTTAATATAAAAATAATGGATTTGATGGTGCTTGAATTTAAGCCGGATTTTACATTGGTTAAGGTAAATACTTATAATAAAGAAAATCACCATATAGAATTACCCGGTCCATTGGCTTATTATCCTCTAAACGGGGTGTCATTGATAATGAGGTACTGGGGGATGTTTGATTATAATTTCCTTACCCCTTCAGACGACGGAAAAACATTTTCTATTTGCTATGATATATCAAAGAAAAAATCAAGTGACCCTATATCAATAGGGAACCTGGTTTATACACCGGAAGGTAAGTTTGTTCAAAGCCCGATTGAACTAAAAGACGATCCTACCATTCATGCTATTTTCCCCGGAAAATGGGGTTATTTAGGAATTATGGAATACAACAGAAAGAAAAAGGAAATTACCAAGCGACTTGAAAAATTAGATTATTAATTTTCTATACTGTCCGAGAAAAAAAATAGGGGAGGCCGAAGCCGCCCCATTTTTATAGCTTAGAAGTTACCACACTTTTAAAGCTATGAACCAAAGTAATAATTTTGTCGGACAGCACATATTTGCACAGATAACCACCTTA
>CAIOTH010000027.1 GCA_903861145.1 uncultured Bacteroidota bacterium
CGCTACGGTGCCGCTGTAATTGTAATGGCTTTTGACGAAAAAGGCCAGGCCGATAGTTACGAGAGAAGAATTGAAATTTGTGAACGCAGCTATAAATTGCTAACCGAAAAAGTTGGCTTCCCGGCAGAGGATATCATTTTCGATCCGAATATTTTTCCGGTGGCTACCGGTATGGATGAGCATCGGCAAAACGCCATCGACTTTTTCCGCGCAACAAAATGGATAAAAGAAAACTTACCGCATGCTCATATTAGTGGTGGAGTGAGCAACGTGTCATTCTCGTTTAGAGGTAACAACGCTGTTCGTGAAGCAATGCACTCGGCGTTTTTGTATCATGCTATTAAAAACGGTATGGACATGGGTATTGTAAACCCCGCCATGCTTGAAGTATACGACGACATACCTAAGGATTTGTTGGAGCGCGTTGAAGATGTGTTGCTTGACAGAAGAGATGATGCTACCGAGCGCCTGCTTGCCTTTGCCGAAACCGTAAAGAAAAAAGACAAGGCCGAAGTAGTAGATGAAGAATGGCGCAAAGGTACCGTTGAAGCCCGTTTGGCGCACGCGCTTGTAAAAGGCATTGTTGAGTTTATTGATGCCGACACCGAAGAAGCGCGGTTGAAATACGATAAGCCTTTAGAAATTATTGAAGGCCCCCTAATGGCCGGTATGAACATTGTAGGCGATTTATTTGGCAGCGGAAAAATGTTTTTGCCACAGGTGGTAAAGAGCGCTCGTGTAATGAAAAAAGCGGTGGCTTATTTATTGCCGTTCTTGGAGGAAGAGAAAAGGCGAAGCGGTAACACCAGCAAAAACAACGGCAAAATTTTACTGGCTACCGTTAAGGGCGATGTACATGATATTGGAAAGAATATTGTAGGCGTAGTGCTTGCCTGCAACAACTACGAAATTGTGGACATGGGCGTAATGGTGCCTGCCGATAAAATATTGGAACGTGCGAGAGAAGAGAATGCAGATATCATTGGCCTAAGTGGACTTATTACACCATCGCTTGATGAGATGGTGCATGTAGCTAAAGAGATGCAGCGCACAGGCATGAAACAACCGTTGTTAATTGGCGGAGCAACTACATCTAAATTACATACGGCTGTAAAAGTTGAGCCTTCGTATGGTGGAAGCGTGGTGCACGTTTTGGATGCATCGAAAGCGGTAACGGTAGCAAGTAGCTTGTTGAGTAAAGATGATAACGGTAAGTTTGCTGCGCAGATAAAGCAAGAGTATGTTGCCATGCGCGAAATACATGCTAACCGTCGTAGCGATGTGGAGTATGTAACTTTAGAAGAAGCCCGAAAAAATAAATACCAGGTTGACTGGAGCAAATCAACGGTTGCTAAGCCCAACTTTACCGGTATTAAAGTTTTAAATGATTATCCGCTGGAAGAACTGGCAAAGTATATTGATTGGAGCCCTTTCTTTAGCACTTGGGAAATGGCCGGTAGTTATCCGCGCATTTTTGAGAGTGAGAAATACGGGGTTGAAGCCCGCAAGTTGTATGATGATGCACAAGCCCTTTTGAAAAAAGCCATTGCCGGTAAATGGATGACCGCTAATGGGGTAATTGGTATTTTCCCTGCAGCATCTCAAAACGAATTTATTGAGGTGTTTGATGATAAGGGCAACGTGTTAACCACTTTCCATCAAATGCGCCAGCAAACTAAAAAGCCTAACAACGCCCAGGCAAATTATAGCCTGGCCGATTTTATTAAACCGATAGAAAACGGCAAACCAACTGATTATTTTGGAGCCTTTGCAGTAACCAGTGGTTTGGGTATTGAAAAGAAACTGGCCGAATTTGAAAAGGACCTGGATGACTATAATAGCATTATGCTAAAAGCTATTGCCGATAGGTTAGCTGAAGCTTTTGCTGAACGCCTGCACGAGCGGGTGCGCAAAGAGTTTTGGGGTTATGCGGCTGATGAAAATCTTTCGAGCGAAGAATTGGTACAGGAAAAATACCAGGGCATTCGTCCGGCGCCGGGTTATCCCGCTTGTCCGGATCATACTGAAAAGCCTTTGATTTGGAATTTGCTTGGGGTTGAAAAGAACACCGGTATTCAACTAACCGAAAGTAACGCCATGTATCCGGCATCATCAGTAAGCGGTTGGTACTTTGCAAACCCTGAGGTGAGATATTTTGGCATTGGTAAGGTACAGAAAGACCAGGTGCAAAGCCTTGCCACTGCAAAAGGATTATCATTAGCTGAAATGGAAAGATGGCTTGGGCCTAATTTGGCTTATTGATTATTTTTATGTGATCCCAATGAGCGACCAACAAAATTTCACTTTCAATTTTCCCAAAAACTGGAATGATATTTCCAAAGAGAATCCAGAAGGACCGCCGACATTTGTCAATGGCGAGTATAAAGAACCGGGTATTCTGCAATTAACTTATTTAAAAGGAGGCCCCCCGAATCCGGATTTTAAGCAGTTGATTTCATTGTCAGAAAGGGTAGGGATTAATAACTTTTTGGGTGAAATCGTTGAGAGGGAATCTGGCAAATGTAATTTTGGTCAATTTGGTTCAGTTGTTGTTTCGAATCCGCATTTTTCGCATCTTATAGTGTGGCACTTATCTGATGGCAAGGACTATGTTTTGGCAACTTTTATTTGCGGTAATCCTCCTCAAAGGGGGGAGATTGATGATGCCAAAGCAATTATATTGACGCTTAAAAAAAAGAGTTTTTGGAACAGACTATTCCAGTCCTTTTTAAACAAATAGCTACATTATATTGTTGAAAATGAACTAGTTGAATGTTATAAAGGGCCGCACCAACAATAAGAAAATTCAAATCTTATCTTTGCGCCACAATGGATCAAAATTTTCATCAAGCCGAGTTTGACCAACCGCATCCGGAAAGGACGCGCGCTATTCTTAAAGCTCATCCCGAAGTAAGACAGTTAATGGGCAAAAACCCATACACCGCTTTAATCATGCTATTTGTATTGACCCTGCAAATTTCTATTGCCTACGGCATGGGTAAATTGGGCTTTCACTACTGGTATGTAAGCGTTTTAATAGCTTATTGTGTGGGTGCCTTTGCCAACCATTGCATGTATGTAATTATTCACGATGCCACCCATAACCTTGTTTTTACAAGCAAAATTTGGAACAGGTTTGTCGCTATGTTTGCAGACTTGCCGAATTTGGTACCCGGCGCAATGGGCTTTAATGTGTATCACCTTAAGCACCACGCACATCAGGGCGATTATGATTTTGATGCCGACATTGCTGGCCATTGGGAAGCAAAATTTATTGGCAACAAATGGTACGGAAAAGCCTTTTGGTTGCTGTTCTTCCCTGTTTTCCAGGTAACCCGTCCTCCGCGTTTAAAGGCCATTACCCTTTTCAGCAAATGGACTTTTTTAAACCTGGCTTTTGCTATTGTTTTCGATACAGCTATTGTTTATTTCTGTGGCTGGGCTGGCTTGGTTTACCTCGTGTTTTCATTCTTCTTCTCAATAGGTCTACACCCGGTAGGCGCCCGTTGGGTACAGGAACATTATACCTATGATATTGACCAGGAAACCGCCAGCTATTACGGCCCGGTTAATATTGTGGCGCTAAACGTAGGCTACCATAATGAGCATCACGATTTTCCTGCCATTCCATGGAACAATCTTCCCAAACTGAGAGCACTGGCCCCTGAGTATTACGACAACCTAAAGTATCACACAAGCTGGAGCAAATTACTGGTGCAGTTTTTATTTGATGAGCGCTTTAGTTTATACAGCCGTGTAGAGCGCATCAGCAAGGGAAAAGTAAGTATTGACCGCGCTAATAAGGCGGCTTAGTTGAAATTGAAAAATTCAAAAACGCACATGGGTTTTCTGAAAACAACGCTTCTGTTCATTTCATTCTTCGCGCTAACCCAATTTGGCTTTGGCCAACAACAGGGCGGCTATGCTACTATGCGTGTGTTCGATTGCAACAAAGGGGTAAGCATGGGTTCGGGTTACCTGGCCGCCAGGGTTTTTATTGTGTATGAAGACAGCACCACCGAAGACATTCCCATTTTACCCTACAGCGAAAAAAACGAGCTGTCCAACCTCAAAAAGATAAACCAGATTATCAATGGCCTTAAGGCAAAAGGATATTTCCTCATCAGCCAATACACCACCGGCGAGCAGGGAAACCTGGTATCGGATTATACTTTTTTAAAGCAGCGATAGCGAGTTTAAACTTTAGGTTTATGCCTCCCTCGATTAAAATAATCATTATTGGCAACGGCGGCACCGGTAAATCTATTGTTGGCAACAAGTTAAGCCGCGATACTGGCATTCCCGTTATGCACCTTGATAAATTAGCCTGGAAAGATGGTTATGAATTAGTACCCCTTGCCGAGTTTAAACAACAACTAACTGAACTATTTAAAGAGGACCAGATAATTTTAGAAGGATGGTCTAAGCAAGAAACCATGTTAGATAGAATTATCTGGGCCGACATCATTATTTATCTCCGGTATCCGTTAGAGAATTGCTTAGAAACTGTATTAAACAGAAACAAAGAATTTTCAGGAAAACCTTATCCTTTCGACAATTTTACCGGCGATAGGGAAGCCATGAATGAACTGTATATAAAAGCAGTTGAATCCGTTCATTACGAATGCGAGCCCGAGGCGCGGCAATGGATGGAAAGCCAGCCTAATAAAACCATAGTAACTTATACATCGTTTGAAGAGTTGAATCAAAATTATTCTAAATTGCTATCCATGCTAAAACAACGCATGGCTGGTTTATAATAAGCGCGCATGAAAAAAGCACTCTACATTATTGGCGGTATTTTACTGCTGTTCGTAATTTTTCAGGCAAGCCAATATCACGCCGATATTCCTTTAGAGGAATTGAAGCCGGCTTATGCGCAGCCCCCATCCAAATTTATGATGATGGATGGTGCCACGGTGCATTATCGCGATGAGGGAACAGGTTACCCGATAGTACTTATCCACGGCATGTCATCATCGCTGCATACATGGCAGGGATGGACGGATATACTATCTAAAAACTACCGTGTTATCCGTATGGATTTGCCTGGATTTGGTTTAACCGGCCCCACTACCGCTAACGACTATACCATACCTTATTACGAAAGCTTTGTTGCCCGCTTTTTAGATAGCCTTGGGGTAAAAGAGTGTTATATGGCAGGCAATTCGTTAGGCGGCTTTATTACCTGGAATTATGCGCTGCGTCATCCTGAGCAAGTGAAGAAAATAGTAATACTGGATGCCGCGGGCTACCCAATAAAGAATGTGCCCTTTGTATTTAACCTGGCCCGCAACAAATTACTAGCATTTATGGGGCGTTGGATTACACCCCGTTTTATAATTGCACAAAGTATGCAACAGGTTTATGGCGACCCTTCTAAAATTACGGATAGTATTACCGACCGTTATTTTAACCTTGAACTGCGCGCAGGAAACCGGGCTGCGTTTATTTCGTTTGTTGGCCAGTTTAAAGAGCGCGATACGGTGCCTATTCAGCAAATAAAAACACCTACCCTTATTGAATGGGGCGAAAAAGACCGCTGGATACCCCTTGAAGATGCACACAAGTTTAACCGCGATATTAAAGGCTCACAACTGGTAACCTACCCCGGTGTTGGGCATATACCTATGGAAGAAATACCTGCACAATCGTGCGCTGATGCTTTGAAGTTTTTTAGTGATACTACAGCCAGGAATTGATATATAAAGCCTTCTATTTGAAGGTCTTTTCCACTCAACCCACATTTTATTCCATTTAAGGACTATTCTTCTATATTTGCTCAACTCAAAAAATAACACCCTATGCGCCAGTCACTTCACTCGTATATTGTAGCGTCAGGAATCATTTTCGTTTCCGCAGTTCTGTCTTCTTGCACCGGCGGCGAGCAAAAGGCAAAAACACCCTGCGAAATGGCATCGGAAAACGATACAATGAAGAATATTAAGATTGACCGCACATTAGTTAAAAGCGAAAGAGCGGGTGTTAATGAGGTGGTTGTGCAAATACCCGGCGATTTGGATAAGCTAAATCCTATTACCGCTGTTTCGGCATACGCAAATTATACCAATAGCAGGCTTTTTAGTCAGTTGTTAGATGTTGACCCCGATTCCTTTAAGCTGTTCCCCTCATTGGTAATGGCGCGGCCCGAAATTAAGTTGATTGAAGACGGCGAATATAAAGGCGGAATGAGCATGGCCTGGGAGCTTCGCCCTGAGGCCACATGGGACAACGGAACGCCTATAACTGCGGATGATGTGATTTTTACTTTAAAGGCCACCAAAAACCCACAGGTTGATGATGAAAATTTAAGGCCCTACCTCGATTTTATTGATGACGTAGTAGTTGACCCGGCTAATCCTCGCAAGTTTACGTATTTCTGCAAAGGCCGTTATTTTTTAAGTGAATACTCCGCCGGTTTGTATCCTATTTTGCCTGAGTATAATTACGACCCGGGCAAGTTGATGCGTAAGTTTGCTATGAAGGATTTGAATAACACCGAGAAAGCGGCTTCCCTTAAATCAAATCCTGATATCATTAAGTTTGCCAATGCATTTAACTCCGAAAAATATTCGCGCGATAAAGGTTCCGTTGTAGGTTCAGGCCCATACGAATTTGACCAATGGATTACCGGCCAGCGCATCATTGTAAAACGCAAGCAAAACTGGTGGGGTGATAAGCTGAAAGGCGTTAACCGCGACTTTACCAATTTACCGGATAAAGTAATTTACGAAGTTATTGTTGACATTAACGCTTCGACTGCGGCGCTGAAAGGCGAAAAAATTGATGTGCTCTCAGGTATGAAGGCCAAAGATTACCTGGAGCTGTCAAGAGATAAAAGAATGGTGGAGAAATACAACTTCTATAAACCTGAGCAATTAGCTTATTCGTATGTAGGCCTTAACATGCGCAACTCTAAACTGAGCGATGTTAAAGTAAGAAGAGCCTTAGCTTATTGTGTGGATATAGATAAGATTATTGAGAAGATTGGTTTCTGTATGTCTGCGCGTGTTCCGGGCCCTATTAGCCCGAGCAAACCATATTTCGATAAGGATCTTAAGCTTATTCCTTTCGATATTTCAAAAGCGGCCAAATTGCTTGATGAAGCGGGCTGGAAAGATAGCGACGGTGATGGAGTGCGCGATAAGGTAGTAAACGGACAAAAGGTTAAGCTTTCGTTAGAATTGAAATACCCAAGCGGTAGCGATGTGGTAGAAAAGATTGCCACCCTGTTTGCTGAAAACTGCAAAAAAGCGGGCATTGAAGTTGTGCAGACACAAAGAGAATGGACGGTGTTTTTACAGGAAGAAAAACAACACAATTTCGAAATGTCTTTCGGTTCATGGATTGCTTCTCCAACACCTGATGATCCAAAACAGATTTGGAGTTCAACCTCGTATGACGGCGGTAGCAATTATGTAGGGTTTGGCGACCAGAAGAGCGATGAAGTAATTGAAAAGCTGCGTAACGAGCCGGATGAAACCAAGCGCAATGCACTGTATAAAGAGTTTCAGCAAATGATTTACGATGCCCAGCCTTACATCTTTATGTATAGCCCATTGAATAAAGAAGCTATACATGCCCGCTTTAAAAATGCCAATGCAAGTAAAGCGCGCCCTGGTTATGAAGAAAACGAATTTGAACTGGACAAAACATTCGGTTCAAAGAGTAGTGACGTAAAGCCACAATAGCGATTCAATTTTTGAAATATTTAAGTGTAAGTAATGTTATTATACATACTAAAGAGAGTTTTATATTTCATACCCACGTTTTTCGTTATTGCCTTATTTACATTTTTGCTAAGTGCCATTGCCCCCGGCGACCCTGTTGAACTAAAGCTTAGTTCGGGTATGCAGGGTTCAGAAGGTAGCGGCCAGGTATCAGATAAGCTGGCCGGCGAAGAAGCTTACCGCCAGCTAAACATAAAACTGGGCCGCGATTTGCCCATGTTTTATTTTACCGTTACATCTAAAGCTTACCCCGATACACTTTACCGGGTATTGCGCAAAAACGAGCGCGAAAACCTGGAGCGCCTGATTGACCAATATTGCAACTGGCCTCAAATCAGCGCTTACTATAAATCAGTAAAAGCACTTGAATTGGCTGTAATTACAGCACCGGTCGACCCATCTGATTCAAGCGCTTTTGGCAAAATGAAAACTGTGCGCGAAAGTTGTAACGACTTATATCGCAATTATGACGATGCGGTTATTCAGCTTGACTTTGATAGAATTAAATCAGCGGTTACCGGCACTATAATGGTTAAAGACAGCACCGGCGCCGAAAAGCAATACCAAGCCTTAGCAGCAGTTAGTAAGTACAGCGATGCTGTTTTTACCAATTATAGTGCCATGCGCACTCAAAAGCAGACTTCACTTAAATATATTCCGGCTATTCACTTTTACGGATTGCAGAACCAGTTTCATCGTTGGTTATTTGGCGATGCGCCTTGGTTTGCACAAAATACCGACCCCAACAGAACATCAAAAGGTTTTTTCCGTGGCGACTTTGGTGATTCATATCTTGATAGCAGGCCGGTAAGCTCCATATTAGGCGATGCCATGAAATGGACTTTGATGATAAACCTGATAGTGTTTATTATCATTTATTCAATTGGTATTCCTTCGGGTGTTTCGTTAGCAGTGCATAAAGGCACTACATACGATAGGTTAATGACAGCAACATTGTTTGTGCTTTACTCAATACCCAGCTTTTGGATTGGCACCATGCTTATCATCTTTTTTACCAGCGATTATTACGGCAACTGGATGAATTTATTCCCTCCCTATGGCCTAGGTAAAATAGGGCCGGAGTACACCGCGTGGGCTAAAATAAGTGACCGTACTTATCACCTCATTCTCCCTATATTTTGTAGCGTATATGGCTCGTTTGCCTACATATCCAGGCAAATGCGCGGCGGTATGCTCGCCGTTTTAAGGCAGGATTTTATTCGTACCGCGTTTGCAAAAGGGCTGGCTCCGAACAATGTTTATTGGAAGCACGCATTCAGAAATTCGTTGATACCTATTATTACCCTGTTCTCAAGTTTCCTTCCGGCTATGATTAGCGGCTCGGTAATTATTGAATATCTGTTTACCATACCGGGTATGGGCAGGGTAAGTTACGAGTCGGTAGTGGCGCGTAATTTTCCGGTGCTGTTTACCATACTTATGTTTTCGGCACTATTAACTATGGCGGGTACACTGCTATCTGATATTTTATATGCCGCAACCGATCCTAGAATTTCGTTCACGAAAAAAGAGGGATAAATTTTTTTGAAACTGATGAGCAATAAGCAAAACACAAATAAAACCGATCAAAGCTACTGGGGCATTGTAAAGCGCCAGTTCAGAAAAAACAAGCTGGCCGTTTGGAGCCTGCGGGTGGTGTATGTTATTTTTTTTGTGGGGATACTTGCCGATTTTTTTGCCAACGATAAACCTTTGTATTGCAAACTGGAGGGAAAAACCTACTTCCCTGTTTTCAGAGAATATGCTGCTTCATTAGGCTTAACCAGCATGCAACCCGAACTATTGAATGTTGATTGGTTACATGCCGATTATGAAGCTGTAGTTCGTGCCCCTATTCCATATTCGCCCCTTACCCAGGATTGGGATAATGCATTTGCCAACCCTACCAAAAAGCAAGATGTAAAGTCGTGGCGGTTTCGCCACTTTTTGGGCTCCGACCAGTTGGGAAGAGATTTGCTTTCGGGTATGATACATGGCACCCGAATTGCAATGTTGGTGGGCATTGTATCAATGGGCATCGCATCTATCATCGGAATTTTTTTAGGGGCCATTGCCGGCTACTTTGGCGATGAGCGTTTGCAGGTATCGCGGGTTAGGCTTTGGTTAAACGTTTTGTTTTTGTTCTTTGGTTGGTTCTACGCGTTTAATGCCCGTTCGTATGTAATGAGCGATGCCCTTTCCGATTCGTTTGGCGGGTTTATTTTCCAGTTTTTGATTTCTCTTGTCATCTTCACTGGTATTATGGCCATTCCTAATTTAATAGCCATACCATTTAAAAAGCTGCCGTATTTTGGCAAGCCCATTACGGTGCCTATCGATATCATTATTTCACGTGCTATAGAAGTGCTCAATTCGGTGCCCATTCTGTTACTTATCCTTTCAATATGCGCGGTGGTAAAAAAGCCTTCCATCATGCTTATAATGGTAATAATTGGTTTTACCAGCTGGACAGGCATTGCCAAATACATAAGGGCCGAACTATTGAAGGTTCGTAACCTGGAGTATATTGAAGCTGCCCAATCTTTGGGCTTTAGCGAGTGGCGTATAATGTTACGCCATGCCATACCCAACTCTTTAACCTCGGTGCTAATAACTATTGCCTTCGGTGTGGCTACTGCTATTTTAACTGAGTCCTCACTATCCTTTTTGGGCATTGGCGTTCAAGCCGATGTAGTTACCTGGGGTAAACTGCTAAACGAAGCCCGCGCCGATGTTAGCGGCTGGTGGTTCGCCGTTTTTCCGGGGCTTGCCATCTTCATTACCGTTACGGTTTTTAACCTGCTAGGCGAAGGCCTGACGGACGCTATGGACCCACGGTTAAAGCAATAAATACATTGCAACTCTCCGTTAATATGACTTAACCGGTACTTATATCGTCGTCATTTTTTTTAGTTTTGACGAGGTGAAGATATTCCTTGGTCTTTTTTGCGCATTGCTTTCAATTTGTGCCGTTGCCCAACCGGTTCAGGTTTCAAACGCCTACAAGCTGCCCTCAAAAACTGGTAAGTTTAAAGTGGTTGGCAAAAACAACGATGGCATAGTGGTTCGCCTGTACGGGCAGGAAGACGTGATTGATGTTTTTGACGAAACGCTTAAGCTTATAAGCACACGAACCATTGACTTTAAAGGACAGACCGGTTTGCTTCAATACATTATGCTCAACAAAACCGGTGCAGTTATTTTTTATTTAGCACAGGATAAAAAATACTCGGTGCTTTTGGCCCAACCGGTTAATTCGAAGTTTATTGAAATTGGTAAACCCTTAGTGGTAGATACTATTTATGACCGGAAAGACCTGGTAGCCTCTAACCTTCGTTTTAAAGCATCAGTTGATCAGTCATCATTAATGATTTACTACCCGTACTTTACCGGCAATACTTTTGCCTCGGCCAAATTTATTTGCGTCGACCGTTCGGTACATTCACTGTTCAACAAAACAATTCCGTTTAACCGCGATGAAAAGGAAATTGAAGATTCAAAATCGCTGGTTGATAATAACGGCAATACGTTTTTTATTTTAAAACCTGAAAGCAAAACCGAGGGCAATGTTTTTGATGTATTCAGGCTAAGCAGCGCCGGTGACTTTTCAATTTTTAGTATAATAACTGAGCGCGCTGTTTTTGGCGACCCTTATTTTGATATTGATAACCGCAATGGCAATTTGGTAATGAACGCCTTTTATAACGATAACCGCAAAGCCGAGGATGTTGCCAACGGATTTTTGTATGCCAGCTATAACCCGGTTACCGGTGTTTTGATAAAAACCGGTTATACCCCTTTTACTTCCGAGTTTATACAGGAGCTTACCGGGCGCCCCAATAATGATAAGGCCAAGCTATACACCTTTACCATTCGCAAATCGGTTTTGCGTAACGATGGAGGCTCGTTAATTATTGCCGAATCTTTTATACGCGATACCCGGGAAATCCCTGTTCAGGTAGGCTTTCAAGCGGGTTTTGGAAATTATCATACCTCTTATGTTTTCCAGTTTAATGATATACTGGCGTTTTCAATTACGCCCGGCGGCGAAATGGAGTGGCATTCAGTAATGCGCAAAAAGCAAAGTAGTGAAGATGATAACGGAGTTTACTCTTCATTTTTAACGCTTAATGAAAAAGATAAGCTTAGGTTTTTATACCTGGATGAGATAACTACCTCGGGCATTTTAAACCAATACACGCTTACAAGCGATGGCAAAAGCGACCGCAAAGCCATTTTGAACCAGGAAGAAAAAGATGTTATGTTGTTGCCTAAAAGCGGCCGGCAGGTAGCGCCTAACGAGGCTATAATACCCAGCTATATGAACGGCATGCTGAAGCTGGTACGAATTACCTATTAAAATCAGTGCTTTGATTAGTTTTTTCAAGTCAAATAATCCCGGAGTTGTTGTTTTTTACCTGGTATACTTAGTGGTATTCAGGCTCTGCTTTGCTTTTATCCCTACGGATAGCAGTTTTGTTTTTGCGCATAGCGAGCCATTAAGCCGGTGGATTTTTGGGTTGCTTAAAACACCCTTAACCAATTATGCCTGGATAAGCCCGGCGATTTCGGGCCTGCTTTGTTTTGTGCAAGCGCTATTGATAAATGATATAGTTAACGAGAATAAAATTACGACCAAAAAGAATTACCTGGCCGGGATGCTTTTCATTGTCATTTTTTCGTTTTTTAAAGAGAGCCTGCTGCTTACCCCGGCCTCTTTATCGCTCACCTTTTTGATTCTTTCTACCCGAAAAATGTTTTCACTCATAAAAAAGGAAAAGGCATTTGGCGATGTGTTTGATATCGGATTCCTGGTAGCTGTAGCGGGGCTTTTTTATTTCCCGTGCATGCTGTTTGTATTGTTTGCTTTTATAGGCTTAGGCATTATGAAGGCATTTAATTACCGTGACTGGGTAATTGTTCTTCTTGGCTTTATTTCTCCGTTTATTATGGTTTTTACCTGGTATTTCTGGTTTGATAATACACCTCAATTACTTAAAGATATAGGCAATATACATGGCCATATTTGGCTGGCCGGCATGGGGCTTAAACCTGTAGATTATCTTCTTTTTGGTTCCTTAATACTTTTTATGCTTGCGGGTTTCGTTTTACTGCCGGGGGCTTTGTATTCATCGCTTATACAGGTGCGCAAATTTGCAACTGCCCTGGTTACCCTTATTTTTATGATAATTATTGCTTTTGGCCTGCAACAAACGGTTCATTCAAGTCATTGGGTGTTATTGAGTTTGCCCCTGGCCATTATTTTTAGCATGGTATTGATGCAAATAAAGGTAAAGTATGTATCGGAAGTGATGCATTTAATTCTAATTTTGCTGGTGCTGGCAGGGCAGTATTTACCCCTGTTCAATATTTTGTAAAACCATCAAACAATCACACTAAATAAGCTGAGCATGAAATTTGGTATTGTAGTTTTCCCGGGATCAAATTGTGACAGAGATATGTTTCATGTTGTTAAAGACGTAATGGGTTGCGATGCCCGTTATATCTGGCATAAAGACACCGACCTTTCGGACTTTACGAAAGATGACTGCATTATACTACCCGGTGGCTTTAGCTACGGCGATTATTTACGCACGGGCGCTATTGCCCGGTTTTCTCCGGTTATGGAATCGGTAATTCAGTTTGCCAATGGTGGCGGAAAAGTTTTTGGGGTTTGCAATGGTTTCCAGATACTATGCGAATCGCACCTTTTGCCTGGCGCCTTGTTGCGCAATAACAGCCAAAAATACGAGTGCAAAAACATTTACTTAAAGCCCCAAACCAATAAGGTTTTGCTTACCTGCAAAATTCCTATGGATGCCGAGCTTAAAATACCTATTGCACACGGCGACGGAAGATTTTATTGCGATACAGCGACACTACAATCGCTATATGATAACGACCAGGTATTATTTAAATACTGCGACGAAAACGGCGAGATTAATGAAGATGCTAACCCGAACGGTTCAATTGATAATATTGCGGGTATATGCAATGCCGGCAAAAATGTATTTGGCATGATGCCTCACCCTGAGCGCGCCAGCGAAAAGGAATTATCGAACACCGATGGCAAAATCATTTTCGAATCGCTGATAAGCCGCGTTTTGGAAATGACAGTGCTTTACGGGTAAGCGCTAAATTTCCTGCCAGGGATTGGACTAATTCTTCTTTTTTCGGAGATAGAAGTGATAAAAAATACCTCCCTCCATTACGGTGTTTGTGTTATATACTTCCCAACCGTTGCCGGATAAATCATCCAGGGTTTTGTTTATAGGAGTAAAGTCAAACCCCCACTGGTTTTGCATCATTTTTCCACTTTCCACGATTTTAGTCTCCCTGTCGAAACTGGTTATAACGTCGTATTTTCCTCCAACGTAATGAAACGTCGCCACCCCAAATTCATACTTGTCCTGTGCTTTCACAAAAGTGACAAATAATAGTAGCATCGTAATGGCTAAAAACCGATTTGCTTTCATGATTTATATTTTAGTTAGTTACAAATAAAATAAATTACCAATGCAAAAGCAAACGCAGTTGTTATGGTGAAGGATCTTCTACAACAGATAATCGATACATTTGTATCTTCGTAAAAATCAAATTTTATGACCCGCGAAGAACGTAACAAATTGATTGAATCGTACGGGCGGGCTTACCCCGTTTTGATTGAAGCGTTAAAAGAGTTTCCGAAAGAAATGTGGCAATGGAAACCCGCCCCCGAAAAATGGAGCGTGCACGAGGTAATTATACATATTGCCGATAGTGAAGCAAACAGCCATGTGCGTTGCCGCAGGTTTATTGCCGAGCCCGGAAGTGGTGTTTATGGGTACGATGAAAACAAATGGGCCGATAAGTTGAACTATCATGCCCAAAACATTGATGATGCCCTTGAGCTATTTAGGCTACTGCGCAAAACCAGTTACGACCTGATAAAAATGGTAGATGAGCAAACATGGCAAACGGCAACAGTTAACCACTCAGAAAATGGTATTATGACGCTGGAGCAATGGCTAAAGATTTATGACGAACACATACCCGTGCACATCCGCCAGATGAAGAGGAACCTTGATGCCTGGAAGGCTTTAAAGCAGGCGCACACATAAGGTTGTGTGCATATAAATTTTGTTAAGCCAAAGCAGGTTTTGACGGTGCTGACATCCCTATTGGGTACCTTGGTAATCATTTACCATAACAGTTTTGTCTTGGCTGAAAGGTTATTCTTATAACTTCGTCAAAGAATTAAAATGGAGAGGATGAAGAAAATTTTGATGTTGGTTTTTGCTTTTACCGGAATGTTGTTTGCCGCACACGCGCAAATAGTAAACCCCGTAACCTGGACATGGAAGGCCGAGCAAACCGGCAAGGGCGAATACAAACTGATTTTTACCGCTAAAATTGACCCAAAGTGGCACACCTACTCGCAATACATAGGCGATGGCGGCCCGGTGCCCACGAAATTTACTTTCGATGCTAAAAACAAGGATGTTCAATTAGTAGGCAAAACAACCGAAACCGGCCCCAAAATACATGAAGGGCATGACCCGGTTTTTGATATGCAGTTGAAATATTTTGAAACAGAATTAGTTTGCACGCAAACCGTAAAAGTGCTGAAGGATACGAAACTAAAAGGCACACTTGAGTTTATGGTTTGCGATGATTCCAGGTGCCTGCCACCCGACGATAAAGATTTTGAATTTAACTTAAAAGGCAAGTGATATAACTCAGGAAAGAGATAAAATGAAGAGGATGAAGAAAGGTTTGTTGTTGTTTTTTGCTTTTACACTTACCCTGTTTGCTGCACATGCGCAAATTATAAATCCTGTGCATTGGACCTGGAAGGCCGAACAAACGGCCAAGGGCGAATACAAGCTTACTTTTACTGCTAAAATTGATAGAGGCTTTCATACCTACTCGCAATATATAGGCGATAATGGCCCTATACCTACTCAGTTTACTTTCGATGATAAAAATAAGGACGTTCAATTTGTAGGTAAAACAACTGAAACCGGCCCTAAAATTCATGATGAACACGACCCCATGTTCAACATGCAATTGAAGTATTTTGATGATGAAATGGTGTGCACGCAAAAAGTAAAAGTGCAAAAGAATACTAAGCTTACCGGTACGGTGCACTATATGGCTTGCAATGACAGGTCGTGCACTCCGCCCACCGATGTGGACTTTGAATTTGATTTAAGGGCTGATGGAAAGACGGTGGCAAAAGCTGAAAGCAAATCTGAAACCAACAACTCCGGCGGGCAAAAAGGACAAGCGCAAAATATAAACTTCCCTAAAGCCTTTAATGATTCGGTGCAGGCTGCTATTAAAAAAGCTATGGCCGGCGATTCATCTTTAGCCGCAGTCGGCACGAGTGTCAATATAACCGGTGGCAATAAGTACGGCTCACCTATAGGAAACTGCAATGCAGCTGGTGTTAAAACAGCCGACAAAAGTTTATGGGCTATTATAGCACTGGGGTTTTTAGGAGGGCTAATTGCCTTGCTTACTCCTTGCGTTTTCCCTATGATTCCGCTTACTGTGTCGTTTTTTACTAAGCGGAGTGAAAGCAAATCGAAAGGTAAATTTGAAGCGCTGATATACGCCTTTAGTATCATTGCCATTTACTTGTTGCTGGCACTGCCGTTTGCTGTTTTTAATTTTTCATCGGACACACTAAACGAATTAAGCACCGGTGCAGCGCTGAACGTTTTCTTCTTCGTTATCTTCATCATTTTTGCGTTTTCGTTTTTCGGGTTTTACGAAATTACCCTCCCCTCATTTATAGCTAACAAAGCCGATTCGGCTTCAAACCTCGGTGGTTTTGTAGGTATATTTTTTATGGCCTTAACATTGGCTATAGTTTCATTTTCATGCACCGGCCCTATTGTTGGCGCACTGTTAGCAGGTGCCCTTACCTCTGCTAACGGAAAGCTGAATGTGGTTTTGGGACTCGGTTCGTTTGGTGCCGGGCTAGCTTTGCCATTTGGCTTTTTTGCTCTGTTCCCAAGCATGATGAAATCACTTCCAAAATCGGGTGGATGGTTAGATACGGTAAAGAAGGTGTTGGGTTTTATAGAGTTAATTTTTGCCTTTAAGTTTTTATCGAACGCCGACTTAGTAAGCCACTGGGGCCTTTTGCCGCGCGAAATATTTTTAACTACCTGGGCTTTAATTGGAGTGGCTTTGTTCTTATTCCTAATTGGCAAACTTAAACTGCCTCATACCTCGCCGGTTACCGGTTTTTCACCATTCCGGGTTATAACCATTGCTCTGGCGCTGTTCTTTACGGTGTATTCGGCTTATGGCATACCGGGTAATGAGCTGCATTTGTTTAGTGGTTTTCCACCGCCCAAATCGTACTCCATCTTTACCATCAGAAATAATATTTATGCAAAGGTGCTGAACGCTATTTCGCCCAAATTATATGCTATGTTGAAACCGGAAGACTCTTCTTCCATAAAACCTATTCAGAACGATTACGCCCGGGCTATTGCACAGGCCCGCAAAGAGGGCAAGCCTATCATGATAGACTTTACCGGTTGGGCATGTGTTAATTGCCGTAAAATGGAAGAAAATGTTTGGACCGACCCTGAAGTTACCGAACGCTTAGCCGATAAATTTGTAGTGCTTTCGCTGTACGTAGATGACAAAAAGGAGTTGCCTGAAAACGAGCAGTATATGAGTGAGTTTTTTAAAGGAAAAAAGATAAAGACCCTCGGCAATAAATTCAGCGAAATGGAGGCCAAATATTTTGACCGGAATACTCAGCCATACTACGTGTTGATTTCGCCGGATGAGAAGCTACTAACCAACCCTAAAGATTATACCCCTAACCCTAAAGATTATATCCAGTTTTTAGATTGCGGGTTAAATAGCTTTAAGCAGCTGAGCCAGAAGTAATCCGTCTATACCAAAGTTCACTCACAACAGGCATGTGTATTTTCGATAGCCTCAAATTAGCGGCCCCCAAGGCTATTGTAATAACTTTAGGCTATGATGTACGAATTCCTTACCCCTATTGATAAAGAAACCATTTTGGAAGATGCCGAACTGCACCCTGGCCAAATGGGCAATTACATTTTTATCCATGAAGGGAATGAGCTTGAGCTTACAGATTTTAATATCGCGTTTATAGGCGTTTGCGAGGATAGAGGTTCAACCAACAACTCCGGTTCGGCCAAGGCCCCCGACCTTGTGCGCAGAGAGCTTTACAAGCTTTTTATGCCACCTATTGATAAGGAATTTAAGGTGCTTGATTTGGGAAATATCAATCAGGGGGAAACCCCTCGCGATATTTACTTTGCATTATCAAACGTTGTTTTGGAATTGCTTACGCATAAAGTGGTACCGGTTATTATAGGTGGCAGCCACGACCTTACATTTGGTCAATACCTGGGCTATAAAAACCTTAGCGCCCTGATTAACCTGGTAGTAATTGATGAGCGTATTGATATGATGGACGGCCCCAACCGTAAATTGGATTCGACTTCGTTTTTAATGAATATACTAACCCACACACCCAATTATCTTTTTAATTACAGCCACGTGGGCTATCAAACATATTTAAACGATAGCAAGGCCATTGAAGTGCTAGAGGGACTTAATTTTGATTGCCACCGGCTGGGCTTAATACGCGCCAACCTTGAGCAAACCGAGCCTATTTTACGCGATGCAGATGCTTTGAGCATTGACATATCGGCCCTGCGCCAGGCTGATGCCCCTGCGCATGCTATGGCCTCGCCAAATGGCTTTAGTGCTGAAGAACTATGCCAGATTACGCGCTATGCCGGCCTAAGCGATAAGCTTACCACACTTGGTATTTACGAAATTAACCCCGGCTATGATAACAACCGCCAAACAGTACAATTGGCCGCTCAAATGGTTTGGTATTTTATTGAGGGCTACTACAACCGTGTGGGCGATTACCCGCTTACGCTGGATGAGCACTTAAAATTTACTGTGCATTTGGAAGATACCGACCACGAACTGATTTTTTGGAAGAGCAAAAAAACAGAACGCTGGTGGATGGAGTTGCCCTTTGGCGACAAAGAAAAATATGGCCGCAATCAATTAGTGCCCTGCAGTTTTGAAGATTACGAGAGCGCCTGCGAACAAGAACTACCCGATAGATGGATGAAGGCGTATACCAAGCTCACTTAAATAATCTTTCCGCGCATTTCATTACAACCGTTAAAGTCAGCGAAGTTGTTTAACGCTTTAATGAGTTCAGCCTTAAGTTTAGCATCGGCCTTTTTTTCGTAGAAAATATTTTTTACGTACAGAGTCTTCTCGCTTCTTTCCGCTTTACAATCAATACGACCAACAAAGGTGTCTTTATATAAAACCGGCAGGCAGAAGTAGCCGTATTTTCTTTTAGGCCCGGGTACATAACACTCAATGGTGTAATCAAAATCAAAAATGGTTTTTAGTCGTCCTCGCTGTATTACGCAGTTATCGAAAGGGGATAGTATGGTAACCGCATTTTTGGCTTTGGCGTTCTCCGCTAAGTCAAGGCTTTGTTGGGTGGTGTAAAGAATTTCATCACACACTCCCTTTATTTTTAAGGGGATGAGAATGCCGGCTTCCTCCATTTCGGCAATCGCTTTAGCCACTAAGGGCTTGGCATGGCTGCGTAAATAACCTATCTCGCTTTTAGCCGCCAGCCCATTAGCGCGAATGGTTTTTGTTATCAGGTACTCGGCATATTCTTTTGGCGAAGGCAGTTTATCGTTTACACCTTTGGGCAATACCCTTTCGGTTAAGTCGTATACTTTTTGAAAGCCCTGGCGTTTGGCTACCATTAGCTTGCCTTCCATAAAAAGTTGTTCTAATGCGCGCTTGCTTTCTTTCCAATCCCACCAACCGGTCTTCTTTTTTTTCTCTTCAAAATCTTTCGATTGCAAAGGGCCTTCGGCAACTATGCGGTCGTAAACAAAACGGGTTGCTTTTTTATTGAAATACCATTTTAGTTTACCGGTGGCAATCAGGTTTTTGCGATATAATGAAAACCGGTAGTCACGCATGGGTAAAAAAGCTGCGGCATGGCTCCAGTATTCGAAAACTGTTTTGTCTTTTTCAATCAATTCATCCAGGTAGCTTTTTTTATAATCGTTCACCCTGACCCAAATGGTGTGGTGGTGGGCGCGCTCCACTACTGATATAGTATCTATTTGCACATAACCCAAATGCTCGATTGCTTTTAAGGTTCCCTCTTTTTTATTCCCGAACGAATTACCAATCAAGCCCTGGTTAGACAGCATTAAGTGGCGGGCCTCTTTATTTGAAAGCGTTAGCATGTTTTTATTTTGATAGAAAATCTTTGATTAAAACCTGCAACATAGCTGCGCCCTTTTTGTACAAAGCAATTTTGTCTTTTTCGGTTTTGCCGGTATTTCTGTTTTCCGAAGGGAACTTATTATTCCAAATTACCAGGCCGCTGCTATCAACAAACCCAAAGCCTTCATCGAAGGTGTAAAATGCAAATTGTTGGCTATAAGGATTCATCAGGTTCTTGCTCCACCGATATGGTTGAGATGAATATCCTAATTGATGCAACAGGGTAGCCGCTATATCGGTTTGCGAAACCCAATGATCATATTTGGCCCCGCGAAATTCTTCTTTCAACGCCCCGCCATAAATCAGTAAGGGGATGTGGTAAAACTCGGGGCTTTCGTAAGGATAATCTTTAGGCACGGCATGGCTATGATCTGCCACAATAATAAAAATGGTGCTATCGTACCATTTCTCTTTTTTAATGTCTTCAAAAAATTTTCCTAGTTGACGGTCGGCGTAAACAGCGGTACTGAGATATTCATTGTGGCATCCACCCCAATTTATAGTTGGTGAACTTATCGCATCAAACGGGGCATGTGTACTTAGTGTAAACAGGCCTGTAAGAAATGGTTGCTTGTAAGTATTCATCGAATCGTGCCAGATGCATAACATCATTGAGTCGTGAATGCCCAGCCTGCCGGATGGAACGGTAGGCGGCAAATCTTGCTGCTCGATTACCCGGTTAAAACCGTTTTGATCGATGTAGGTTTTAATGTTACCGTAAATCAAATGCCCGCCAAAAAAGAAAGAGGAGTAATAACCATTTGCCGAAAGCTGGTTATTGATATTGGCCAAATGAACCAGGTGCTTGGGTTGATTGATGGCACTACCTATGGGCAAAGCGGGATAGGCGCTTAAAACTGCAGGCACACCCTGGTCGCTAACGTGGCCGGCAGGTTTTACATGCGTGAAGAGATAGCCGTTGCTGATTAGTTTTTCGAAGTTGGGAGTAAGCCCTTTATAACCGCCCAACGATTCAATCAAATCGGCCGACCAGCTTTCTAATATCAAAACGCAAACGTTGGGCCGCGCAACTTTAAATAATTGAATGGTGGTATCCTTTTCAACGCTGAATATTTTGTTCACTACCTCGTTGGCTTCATTGTCTGGTAGTAACTTATATGCTTCGCCACGTAAGGTGCGCTGGGTTTCGATATAACTATGGCCCATGTTCCACATGGGATTAACCGTTGCGTCGTTTACGCATTGATCATCGGAGAAATATACATCCCCCCCACAAATAGGAGCTTTCCTTAGGCTACCATGGCATCCTATTAAAAGTAAGGCAACAACCAAGAGAACTGAAGCGGAAAGTTTCAAAATGTCACTTTGAATGGAGGGCTTTTTTGTAGTAACATCTGTCGGCAATAACTTCTCGAGAAGTTTAGATGAAATATAACCCAGCAGCCCAACTAAAGACAACAGAGAAAACATGAGTGTAAACGGGATAGAGTGAAACAGCTCATCGGTATGTTGCAAATGCGTGAGCATGTTGAAGTACATTTTGGTATGCACCTCCTGGTACACGCCAATTTCGCCCATAGAAAGCAGTGCGCAAAACAGCGCTGTTGCAAACAGGTAAAATCGCAATGTGCTCATTAAAAATTTGGTAAGGAAGAAATTTGAGAGAAACAAAAGGAGCATTGCTGGAACGAGCAGATAGCATGCTGCAGATACATCTAAAGGGAAAGCATGATAAAAGGATAGAAGGAAAACGCCTGCACCCATGTGCCTGATTTGCCCGGCGAAATAGAGCAGATACACAGCCCGACACAAGAAGAACAGTAACAGGTAAAAGACGAAAATTTTAAAAAGGTTGAGCAAATACCGTTTTGCCATTTACAGTAGCGGGTTAAGTTAAAACTACTTAATCTTTCAGTATTTTCTCCAGCTCATTTTTTCGAGAGCCCTTTATCAGCAGGTAAGTATTTTCAAATTGCTGGCCTTTAAACCAGGCTTTTAAATCATCGGGCTTGTTGAAGTAAATAACGGCGGGGTCATGCTCAAGAAAGTGAAAGCCATTACCTACAAATACTTTTTTTGCAATCGGCATTTCTTTAACCATAGCGGCAATTTTTTCATGCTCTACTTGTGCATAGGCCCCCAACTCCATCATTTCACCAAGAATTACAACCTTATTAGGTGCCTGTATTTTTGAAAAATTCTTTAAGGCCTCATGCATGCTGCTTGGATTGGCATTGTATGCATCGAGTATGATAGTATTGCTGCCCAGGGTTATTTTTTGCGAACGGTTATTGGTTGGGGTATATGCTTCTAAAGCTTCTTTTATTTCCGCGAAATGCACTCCAAAGTATTTACCCATACAAATCGCGCTCATTGCATTTTCGAAATTGTAATCGCCAACCAGTTGTGTTTTGATGTTAAGTTTAGCGCCAGCCGCATCCACAACGAGTGATAAAAATTCTGAACCACCACCGATACTTCCTTGGCAATAAGCGTTTACCGCCATGCCATAAGTAATCGCGTTTTTTACGTCAGGTGTTTTAGATAGAAGTAATTCATTATCGGCACTTACAAAAATTTTGCCTTGATGTTTGCCAATGTAATTGTAGAGTTCGGTTTTGCCTTTTACAACCCCTTCAAACCCACCAAACCCTTCGGTATGCGCCATACCTACATTGGTTATTAATCCGTAATCAGGACGCACATAGTCGCAATACGAGGCTATTTCGCCCTGGTGGTTGGCGCCCATTTCAATCACAGCAAATTCAACATCGCTTTTTATTGATAACAATGTAAGTGGTATGCCAATGTGATTATTAAGGTTGCCTTTGGTGGCGTAGGTTGTATATTTTTTTGAAAGCACTGCGGCTATTAATTCCTTGGTAGTAGTTTTTCCATTACTACCGGTAATAGCGATTACCGGGCACTTTAGTTGGTCACGGTGGTGCGCCGCCAGCGCTTGTAATGTCTTCAACGAATCTTCAACCAAAAATAAATTATCTCCGAACTTTTCTTTCCAGCTAGCATCAATCAACTCATCGGCTACAACAATTTTCGCACCTTTTTCAAAAGCATCGGCCACAAAGAGATTAGCATTGTATTTATCGCCCTTTAGTGCAAAGAAGATATTGCCCTTGGTTATGCTACGGGTATCGGTTGTTACGCCGGTTGAGGAAAGATAATTTTGATAAAGCGCTTCTATCTGCATGAGTACAAATATCCGTTAAAACCGGATGAACCAAATTAGGATAAAACCGTTTGAAAAAGAAGATATCTATCAATTCGCAATGAACCGCGGAACTACTTTACCCTGAATGCAGTAAAGAAGTAATTGTTGGCAGCAGCTACTAACTCAAACTTTTGAGGGTATGATGCAGTATAGTTGGTCCAGGCAAGGAACTCGTGAGTTGGTACTCCAAATTCATCAAACAAAATAATATCGCCGGGTTTTAAAAAGGGGTCAAGCATGGTTAATACATACAGGGTTGAGGTGTACAAGTCGGCATCCATATGTATTACGTTGCGCTTAGTGCGGTCAATCCTCTTTAAAAAATCGGGAAGGGTATCCTGAAAAAGGCCTTTTAAAAACTCGACTCTTGAATCCTGTATATCGGGCACCTTACCGCCGGTAGACATATCGCCAGCCTTAAATTGGTCCCAGTCCTCTGGTAACCCTGTAAACGTATCAAAGCCATAAAAACGCGATGCGGCATCCTGGTTTTTACCCGTCCACCATTTAAACGAATGCCCTTGCGCTACCCCAAACTCAAGGTAATTAATCGGGCCAGAGGCCATGTTTGAGCCATATAAAAACTCGTATAACGCATAACGTTTATCGTAGTTCCAGTCAGATAGGTAGAAATCGTTAAACTGTGGATTGCTGTTTTTTGCACGCCAGCGGCTAAACTCGGCTAAATGTGCAATTTGCAAAAAGGCATTAGGTAATGGCCCTAAAAATTTATGCAGGTTAAACCTTAGCGATAAGGTCTTGATTTTTCGTTTTAAGTATAGTGTGGTTGAGGCCATTCCGTGAATAATTATGGGGGGCAAAGAAACTTAAAAATAGGAGAATTTCATGCTTTTGCGCAAATGGGATCATGCACAGATGCAGCAAAATAAAAGAGGTTGGCCTTTTGGGTCAACCTCTTTTATTTTGAACTGTCAATTTTTATTGACTATCCTTTCATTTTACGTTTTCCTTTTTCATGGGGGAAGTTGTTACCACCCTTGATAGAGTTACCGGCTGGTGAACCTACGCGGTCCATAGCGCAACGGAAACCTAAGTCATCGGTAGAATAAGCCTGGTCAAGATATCTGCGGGTTCCCGGTGAAAGGAAGTAAGCGCGGTCTTTCCAGCTACCACCTTTGTAAACACGAACCTCATCGTTAATTAAAGAAGAAGCACCGAATTTGTAATCAACTTCAGATGTTTCATCGCCATCCTGGTAGTTTCTTACGTCACCTCTTCTGTAATTACGGCGGTTAGCACTTTCTTCCTGTGTTACAGGACGGTAAACTATTTGACCTAAGCTATCTTTATCAACTGGTTTGCCTTCTGCATCCAGTAATTTGGTTTTGTATTCATTACCACGGAAAGGACGGAAATCAGTTGCATCCTGGCTGGTCATTGGACGGTAAACATCCAATACCCACTCATTTACGTTACCCGACATGTTATACAAGCCGAAATCGTTTGGCATGTATGATTTTACAGGTGCAGTAATATCGGCGTTATCATTCAGCTTACCGGCAATACCCATGTTATCACCACGGCCTCTTTTAAAGTTAGCCAGAAACTGGCCTTGCCACATACCTGATTTAGGATAGCGGGTTGAAGTACCATTCCAAGGATAAATTCTGCGGTCGGTAATTCTTTCTTCGGTTGTAGCCGGTTGGTTACCAATAAGAGCCAAAGCAGAATATTCCCATTCAGCTTCTGTCGGTAAACGGTACTTAGGTAACATGATACCGTCTTCCATGCGCACGTGGCGGGTTCCGGTTCCTGCAGGGTTCAAATCTTTAATAGGTCTTTTACCTGCAGAGCCTTCATATTGGCCAACTAAATAAGCTTCAGTATTGAAGTTATCGGCACCTACTTGTGAAGGGTTTTCAGCTAAAACGCCTTTGTCAATCAAAGTTCTTTCATTAACACGGTTAGTACGCCATTCGCAAAAGTCGTTTGCCTGTAACCAATTAACACCTACAACCGGGTAGAAATCGTAAGCCGGGTGGCGGAAGTAATACTCAACGTAAGGTTCGTTATAAGCCAGGTTATCTCTCCAAACCAAAGTATCGGGAAGAGCTTTTTTAACTACATCCGGAAAATCGGCGCCGAAAACGCGATTCATCCAGTACAAGTATTCACGATAGTGAACGTTTGCAACTTCGGTTTCATCCATATAGAATGAACTTACAGTAGCACGACGTGGAACTTCGTGATATTCATACATCACATCTGTTTCGGTATTACCCATCATAAAAGTACCACCCTGAATATATACCAGGCCCGGACCGGTTACCTGATCAGGAGTTTTTGATACCTCAAATCCCCCGTTCTTTGAGTCATTGTAGTTCCAACCGGTTATGCTGGATTTTTCTTTACCACATGATGACACGCCAATCAACACCGGCAGCGCAAGGTAGAGGTACAATTTGCTAAGCTTCATTGTCATTCGTTTAGTTTGTTTATAATAGTTAAGGGTTAAGCTGTTTTATTTAAAGGTCGCTAATATAGAATTTTAATTTCCAAAATCAAAAATTCAAAATATCGGGGCAAGGCACGTATCCTTTGTTCTTTTTCGGATTTAACGAATTGTCCTCGCCGGTCCAGTTAAAAGTGAAAGAAAGCTCGTGCGTTCCGCCTGTTTTATTTGCCAATTTTGAAATGGTATAATCGTAACTATATCCTACCCTGAATTTGCCCTTTTTTACCCCCAAATACCCAATAACCGCATCCGAATTGTATATAACATTACGGTACCCCAGACCAAAGTAAACAATGCTGATACCTGTTAAAAAAGTGGCCTCAGCCTGGTATGAATTGCCCTGATTCACCAATAAAACGTTTGGCGATACCCAGATATTGTACCATTGGTCTTTGCTGTGTTTTATAGGCAAATTGGCCCCAAAGTGGGCTACAAAATTCATGGGCGTGTGTACCGAGTTATCGGCAGTAAAATTTTGAGGGTGCATTAACAGGTTATTGACCGCAAAACCCACGTAAAACTTTTCGGTAAAAAATACGGCACCTGCCGACATATCGCCTGTATTGGTAGAAACCCTTTCGGCACTCGGCTCGTTGGTTGGGTTGGGAACATTAACATTGTTGTAAAACCCTGTTAGCGGGCTAATCATATCGCTCCATAAAAGCTGGCTCCATTGTATGGACGAATGGATGTAGCTACCCTCAAGGCCTATTTTAATGGCCATGTGGCGGTTTATTTTTATTTGCTGGCTATAAATAAGACTGGCTTTATAGGTGCCGTAAAGGCCGTTGGCAATCTGGTCGCCGGTAAAAAGGGCACCTACGCCGGCTTTAATAGCATCAATATGCATATCGAACCCGGCCATATAAGTAGTATAGCCGCCATTAAAGCCATCGCCCAAACCTGACCATTGGTTACGGTAATTAACAGTAACCCGGGGGCCATATGATATACCTGCCAACGCCGGGTTAAGCTGCAAGGGTGCAGCAAAATATTGCGACATCTCAACATCCTGAGAAAATAATTCTATGGAGGTACTTAATAGAATGAGAGTGAAAACGATATATTTAAGCCTGTTTCTCAAAAATGTTAGTTGTTAAGAAAATAAAACAGAAAAGGTCGCGTTTTATTGCGCACCTTCAAAAAGTGTCCAAAAATAATGATGGAATCGGTATCTCCAGTTTTTAAGAAGAAAAATTCAGGCTTTAACACACTTGGCTTGCTAATAATAGCAGGTATGCTTTGTGGTTTAAAAGCCAATGCACAGGATTTTGCCCGCAAACTTACCTGGAGTGCCACCCCCAAAACCATGGCGGTAGTAGGGGGTGCAAAAATAACCCAGCCCACTTTTACCCGGGCCGCACATATGACTGAATATGGCATGTTGCCGGTATATAATGAAGTAATATCGGTTAATAATGGCAGCGCTGTTTCGGTGCAGGTTATAAATCCCGTTTATTCGGCGGCAGGCAATATTGATAATGCAAGTATTAAATACATAACCAGCGCGGTTAGTGCAACCGGGCAAATGTCTTATTACAGAAAGCAGCCGCGGGCCTTTGTATCGGTACTTCCGTTTCGCAAAAACCCTACTACGGGAGCGCTTGAAAAACTGGAGTCGTTTACATTAAGGGTTTCGGTAGCGCCACTTCATCAGCTTAAATCTTTAAACTCGTATGCGGCTAATTCAGTTCTATCTAGCGGCACCTGGTATAAGGTTTCGGTTAATGCCGATGGTATTTATAAGATAGACTACAACTTTTTAAAGAAGACATTGGGTGTTGACCCCTCGACCGTGAATATTAATAAGCTGGCTATTTTTGGTAATGGCGGCGGCATGGTACCCGATAAAAACTCGATAGCGCGCCCCGATGATTTACAGGAAAACCCTACTATGTTTATTGATAACAATGGTAACGGGCAGTTTGATAATGGCGATTACCTTTTATTTTACGGACAAATGGCTGATGACTGGAAGTTGAATACTACTTCCAACCGGTTTTACCACGAAAAGAATCTTTACTCGGATGTTAGCTATTACTTTTTAACTACCGATGCGGGAACGGGAAAAAGGGCACAAACAGTTAGTGTTTCGGGTGGAGACGTAAACAGGAGTTTTAATTATTTTGATGAACATGCCTACCGCGAGAATGACCAGTATAATTTAGGGCAAAGCGGTAAAACCTGGCTGGGCGATGAACTTACCAGCTTTAGTACAACAGAATCTTTTTCGTTTAGCTTTCCGGGGCTTATTACGTCTGACACCGTAATTTTTAATTCATCTGTAGCCGTTAATTCGGCGTACTCATCAACCACCGTTGCAAGTATAAACGGGCAACCCATTATTCACCATGCCGATGGTGGTATAGCTACCCAGCAATACCAGCAGTCGGCTAACCCACAAACTGTTTCGAAAGGTTTTTTAGCGAATTCATCTAACCTTAATGTTGCGTATAATTTTACTGTAACTGCTGACCCATCGGGCACGGCAGCATT
The DNA here is from genome assembly GCA_903861145.1 of uncultured Bacteroidota bacterium. Lineage (GTDB taxonomy): Bacteria > Bacteroidota > Bacteroidia > Chitinophagales > LD1 > Bog-950. Next base: position 28,226 of record CAIOTH010000027.1, read on the forward strand.
TTATATTGATTGGTTTGAACTACTTTTTAAAAGAAACTTATCGCTTAGCGGCGATGCAATGCCTTTCAGAACTATAGCCTCGATAGGGCCGGGGGTGGTTTCAACTTTTCAATTATCGAATGCAACGTCGAATACTGTAGTGTGGGATGTTACCAATATAGGTGGTATCCAACAAATGAGTTCGACTCTCAGCGGTTCGCAACTTTCGTTTGCTGCTAATACCGACCAGCTTAGAGAGTTTATTGCCTTCAATACTAACGGTTCTTTAAGTAATCCGCAATACATTGAGCAGGTGCCTAATCAAAATTTGCATGCCACCGGGCAACCCAACATGGTTATTGTGGCTTATGATGATTTTGCCACTGCTGCTAACGACCTGGCGAATTATCACACCTCTACTGATAACATCAGCACTAAAGTGGTTTTATTAAGCCAGGTATATAACGAGTTTGCAAGCGGCAAACCCGATATTTCGGCCATTCGCGATTTTATGGAAATGCTATACCAGCGAGCGGGTAACGACACTTCGAAATTGCCAAGATACCTGTTGTTGTTTGGTGACGGCTCGTACGACCCGAAAAGCAGGATAGCTAACGCCAATAATTTTGTACCTACGTATCAAAGTTCCGAATCGTACAGCCCGCTTAACACCTACACCGCCGACGATTTTTTTGGTTTACTTGATCAGAATGAGGGTGGGCAAATTGAAACCGGAGACCAGATGGTGGACCTGGCCATAGGCAGATTACCGGTTGCCACCGAAACCGAAGCCGAGGCGATGGTTACTAAAATTAAAAACTATAAAAGCTCCTCAACCGGTTGCGCTACCTGTGCTAAAGTATCTACCAATAACAGCTGGCGTAACGTAATTACTTTTATTTCGGATTACTTATTTGACGGGGGTGATATATTTGAATACGCATCGGATCAGCTGGCGGAAAGTCAAAGATCATTATATCCAACCTACAACTATAGCAAAATTTATACTGATGCCTATAAACTGCAGGCAACACCAGCCGGGGATCGTTTTCCGGATGTAAATGCGGCTATTTTAAATAGCATTAATACTGGTACCCTGGTAATTAACTGGGTTGGGCATGGTGGAGAAACCAATTGGTCGAACGCCCGAACATTTAACATGGCTGATATAATTCCACTGGCCAATCAGTTTTACCCGCTTTTTGTTACTGCCACCTGCGATTTTAGCCGCTTTGATTTGCCCGACCGTACTGCCGGCGAATGGATTGTTGTAAATGGCAATGGTGGAGGTATTGGCTCAATTACTACTGTAAGGTTGGTTTTTGAATACGACAATGCCACTATTGATACCTCGATTTTCCAAAATTTATTTGCCAAATACAAAGGCAGGTTCCCCACACTTGGCGAGGCTACTATGATGAGCAAAAACAATGTAATTACAGGTACCGACCAGGTTAACACCCGCAAATTTTGCTTACTGGGTGACCCCGCAGTTACCCTTGATTACCCGCGGTATAATGTGGCTACGACCCTAATTGATAATAAGCCGGTTAATGCTCCACATGATACACTAAAAGCACTTACCCGGATAACGATTAAAGGCCAGGTTACCGATGACAATAACAATAAACTAACCTCGTTTAATGGCACCATTTATCCTGTTGTGTACGATAAAATTTCGCCGGTGCAAACGCTTAACAATGATAACCTGGGTAGCGTTATGACTTTTTACCTGTATAAAAATATCTTATACAAGGGCCAGGCAAGTGTAACCAACGGCGACTTTACCTTCACTTTTGTAGTACCTAAGGACATTAACTACCAATATGGCAATGGCCGTATAAGTTATTATGCCACCAATGGCTCGAACCTGGATGCAAGTGGGTATAGCAATGATATTGTAGTAGGGGGTTCATCGGATACTGCTAAAACTTATGGCAACGGGCCTAAAGTTGGCGTGTATATGGATGACCAGAAGTTTGTTTATGGAGGCATTACAAGTGCAAGCCCTTTACTATTGGTTGAATTGCAGGACCCAGGAGGCATAAATACTGCCGGCAATGGCGTAGGCCATAATATGACTGCCATTTTGGATAATAACAGCCAAAGCCCGATTATTTTGAATAACTATTACCAAACTGCCTTAAATGATTACACGAAGGGCGAAGTAAGGTATCCTTTCAGTAACCTGGCGATAGGAAATCATAATTTAACCGTAAAGGCCTGGGATATTTACGACCAGTCTACCGTAGCTAACACAGAGTTTGTTGTAACAAACAATGCCAAGCTTGCGTTAAATCATGTGTTTAACTACCCTAATCCGTTTACCACGCATACGGAATTTATGTTTGAGCATAACATGCCGTGCAGCGAGTTAAACGTGAGCATACAGATATATTCTGTAAGCGGTAAGTTGGTAAAAAACATCTTTCAGCAGGTGCAAACTACCGGCTACAGGGTTGATGGGATAGCCTGGGATGGGCTTGATGATTATGGTTCGCCGATAGGTAAAGGAGTGTATGTATATAAAGTAACTGTTCGCGATGCGAATGGCGATGTAGCCAATAAATTTGAAAAACTGGTCGTTTTAAGGTAATTTTACCGCCCAAGGTTTTAATAAAATAAAGTTCATGTCATTATTAAAAAGAACGCTTTCGATATTTTGTTGTTGCTTAATTGCCATTCCGGCAATGAAGGCGCAGGTGGCCCCGGGCCAGGTAGTGTCGAACGCGTCCCAGCAAGTAATTACAACTGCAGTTCCTTTTTTAAGGATAAACCCTGATGCCAGAGCAGGCGGTATGGGCGATATAGGTATAGCTACCCCGGCAGATGGAAATGGCCTTTACGCTAACCCTGCCAAGATGGCTTTTGTTGACCACGACTATGGATTCGCCATGTCTTTCAGCCCATGGTTGAAGGCTTTGGTAAACGACATTTACCTTGCCAGCTTAAACGGATATTACAAGGTTAAAAAAGAGCAGGTTATATCGGTTTCATTGCGTTACTTCTCATTAGGTAACATTCAGTTTACCGACGCGCAGGGAACCAACACCCAGCAATTTATGCCGCGCGAGTTTGCGGTTGATGTGCACTACTCTCGTATACTTGGTAAATATTTTGCAGTTGCCGCTTCGTTGCGTTATGTGTACTCTAACCTTGCCAGCGGGCAAAGTGTTGATGGAAACTTAGTAAAGCCGGGCCAGGCGGGTTCAGGCGATATTTCATGGTATTTCCACAAAACATTTAATGAAACAGGGCCAATACAGCATACGTTTTCGTGCGGTATGAACATCTCGAATATAGGCAGCAAAATGTCGTATACTTCAAGTGTAGTAAAAGACTTTATACCTACCAATATGGGTATTGGTTTGGGTTATACTGTTGACCTTGATAAGCACAACTCGGTAGGTATTTATACAGATATTAATAAGCTGCTTGTGCCTTCGCCTAATAGCAGGAAAGACAGCGCTACCGGTCAGTATTACTGGAGAGAGGAGTCATCGATAAAAGGCATGTTTACCAGCTTTGGCGATGCACCGGTATTAACACAATTAAGAGAATATACTTTATCGATAGGTGCTGAGTATTATTACAACAAGCAGTTTGGTGTGCGCACAGGTTATTTTTATGAGCCTTATGTTGCCGGCGGACGCCAGTTTTTAGAGGCCGGTTTAACTGTAAAATACAGTATCGTAGCCCTGCATTTCTCGTACCTTATACCAACAACTATCTTAAGAAATCCGCTGGATAATACCCTGCGCTTTTCGTTGTTATTCGACTTTGCAAAGGGTGGTGTAAAGAAGAGCGGTGAAAACTACTCGGGCGTATCGTTTATTGATGATACCCCTAAGAAGAAGAAAGACGAGCCTAAGAAGGATGAGCAAGCCGCACCGGCACAAACAACGCCTCCGGCTAATACAACACCAACACAGCCTCAGCAAACACCTCCGGCTCAAACTCAACCAACACCAGACAATACAACACCAACAACACCTAAATAGTGTAACTGAATACAGAGAAACAAGAAGGCCCGAATAATTTCGGGCCTTCTTGTTTTAAGAAGAATAATCCTTTGCTGCTATATTTATCTGCGCATTAAAATAAAGCAGGTGGTAGCAAAATCGGCAGCGGAACAAACCTAATTCAATATTCGCTTGAACAATTATCCGGCGGAGTATATTTTTACGCATTAAGATACAATGAAGCCCCAAAAGCCACAGGTAAATTTGTTATAACGAAATAAGTGAGAAAGCTTTTGGTCGATTAATTTTAATGTCATAATTTAAAAGGGGCGCCTTGGTCAAAAAACCTTTGGCGCTCTTTTTACTTCGCAACTACCCTCTGGGTGCAAGAAAAGGCTGTCTTTTATTTTTAGACCTTATACTTTATAAGGTTGAATTATTTAAAACCTGCGAACGGCGCGTACATTCAAATCAATGTCTTTGACATCTGCATATGGCCAACCGAGGGAAAAATGAAAGTACCAGGCCCAGTACGCCAGAGGGTCCTGGTCGTTCCGGTACTCTGTAGAACTCCAATATTCCGTAGGTTGAAAGCCGTTTATATCTCCTAAATTACGATTAACGGCTGCAGCAGATTTGTAGCATTGTTTCAGCTCGGTGATTGCGGGCAAATACCAGTCAGTATACCCCCCGGCATTGTATGCCCGGCAAAGCAGCGCTGCGCCAGTGGTATCTCCAGGTTGCGCAACAGCTGCGTAGGTGTTGGCTTTACCATTGCTAAAGCTTTCGGCAGTCGGGCCAACTTCATGTATTACATTGCCCCAGATAGAATTATTGCTAATATCGGTAAGTGAGGCAATTAAACCGTGCTGAACCCCGGCTGAATCCCAAACATCAACCACAATACCGCCACCGTACAAGTCGCCAATATTAATGGCAAAGCCCCCTGTTGCACCGGTTACCCCTGGTGCGCCAACGCCGGTAGTCCCGGTTAAACCGGCTATGCCGGTAGCCCCGGTTACACCATTGTTTCCCGTCACCCCGGTTGCGCCCGCTGCCCCGGTTGCGCCTCTATTTCCGTTGCTACCATTGGTGCCGGGCAACCCGGTTGGACCAACCGGACCCATGGGTCCCGTTATCCCTTGTACACCCCGAAAACCGGTTGCTCCAATTGTACCAGGCTCACTGTTACCAGCAAACAAAGCATAAGGTACACTAACCAATTGAGAGGTACCCATATCCATAAAATTACTTCCTCCATTTGGGTCCATCTCCACCTGCAAATATTTTGCCCCGTTTGACCAATTGGCAACATTGAGATTGCTGATAGCCCCTATTTTAGTGCTGACCAGACCAAATGTATTGGTTATGCCGGTCTGTGTTTCGGTAAAGACGATGTTGCCTGTTGCCGAATTATTATGTATGGTAAAGCGCATGGTTATATGCGCCCCGCCCACCAAGGGCTGACCGTTTGAATTTCGCGCTATGGCCTGATAGTTTAATTGCTGCGGTTGTTGCGCGGTAGCAGCGCCAATAGCCCAAAAGACAAATAAGATTAGGGGGGATAATATTTTTCTCATATCTTAATTGCAATTCATTTTATCTTTATAGATTATACTTAATACTCATCTCAAAATCTTCGCACCGCACGGACACTATATGTAACATACTTAACGTCATTGAATGCCCAGCCATAATTGAACTGATAATACCACGCGAAATTTCCGGGAGTATCAGTATCCTCAGTGGAGGACCAGTACGTTACGGGTTGAAATCCATTTATATCCCCTAGATTATGATTCACTATGGCCATGGCCTGGTAACATTCCGCCAGTTCCCAAACGGCGGGCAAATACCAATCAGTATATCCCGCGCCATTGTATGCCCGGCAAAGCAGCGCTGCGCTTACTGTGGCACCGGGTTGCGCAATAATAGCATACGTGTTGGCTTTACCATTACTGAAACTTTCGGCTGTAACGCCAATCAGTGGTTGAACGTTGCTCCAAACTGACGAGTCACTAATATCGGTAAGTGATGCGATTAAACCATGCTCTGTGCCGATTGAATCCCAAACATATACTGCTATCCCCCCACCGTATAAATCGCCAATATTTACTGTAAACCCCTCTGCCGGCCCGGTAGCGCCCGTTACGCCAATACCGGTTGCCCCATTAGTGCCAGCAATACCGGTTGCCCCGGTTGCCCCGGTATTTCCCGTAACGCCTCCTAAGCCCGTAGCGCCTGTAGCGCCGGCGCTTCCATTAATTCCATTGCTACCAGTCAACCCGGCTGCGCCATCAGGGCCGGTTGGCCCGGTAGCACCCGTTGTACCTTGAGGTCCCGTAACTCCTTGAGGCCCGGGCTCACTATTCGCAGCGAACAAAGCGTATGGTACGCTAAGTAATTGAGAAGTCCCCATATCATTAAAATTGTTTCCCCCCGTTGGGTCAAGTTCTACCTGTAAATATTTTGCTCCATTTGACCAGTTAACAACACTAAGGTTGTTCACAGAGCCTATTTTCACACTTACTAAACCAAATCGATTGGTGGTGTCTGTTTGTGTTTCGGTAAAAACAGGGTTGCCTGTCCCCGAAATATCGTGAATAGTAAAACGCAAGGTTACATGCGCTCCGCTTACTACTGGCTGGCCAATAGAGGTTCTCACTATAGCTTGATAGTTTATTTGTTGCGGAGCTTGTGCAAAAGACAAGGCCATTAATAGAACTAAAAACAGTGAGACTAATGTAGCCTTCAACATAAGACGGGATTTATTATAAATTTAACGAATTAAATTTAGACCACATAGGGTGCATCCAGCTACAAAAAATTCTCCTCCGACTGAATGAATGGATTATTCTTTCGCTCAAAACCAATAGAGGTTTCGGGGCCGTGGCCTGAGTATACTTTTACGTTATCGGGCAGTTTCATCAATTTGTTGGCTATAGTGTTGTAGAGGTCCTTGCCGTTACTTTCGGGTAAATCGAACCGGCCTACGCTGCGGTAAAAAAGCACATCGCCGCTTATTATGGCGCTGTCTTTTTCGCTGTAAAACGAAATGCTGCCGGGTGAGTGGCCCGGGGTAAAAAGCACTTTAAAAATGGTGTTGCCCAATTTAACCTCATCACCTTCGGTTAAAAACTTTTGTGGCTCGGGGCTTTCATCGCATTGAAAACCGAAAAACTCGGCAAACATGGGTGCCCGATGTAAAATATCCAACTCCAACTCATGTATTTGGGGTAACAAGCCATACTTTTCGAACACAAATTTGTTGCCGGGTATATGGTCGATATGGCAATGGGTATTTAACAAAAGCACGGGTTTTAAACCGTGGGCCTCAATGGTGGTTACCAATTCGTTTCTTTCCTTATCGTTACAGCAGCCGGGGTCAATAATGGCGCAATCGTTTGTTTCGTCGGTTAGTACAAAGGTATTTTCAGAGAAAGGGTTAAAAGTTAGCTTATGAATCTTGAGCATGTAAGTATTTTCATTAAGTTTGAAAGGCTAATATAAAGATGAGCAGTTACAACTAAGGCTTTTGTATAACAAAGTGTTGGTTGCATCGTTAGTTGAAATTGCATATATGTTGAAGCCACGCCATTTTTTGAAGTATAAACCCGGATTTTTATCCCCCATAAACGTCCGCACCATTTTATGGCTGGCGGCGGTTGGTTTATGTTTAAATACAGCCCAGGCCCAAACCAGCACCACCGAAACTTTTGGCCAAAACAGGGTGCAGTATAAAGGCTTTTTATTCTCGTATTACGAAAGCGATAATTTTACCACCTACTTCTACCAGGGAGGGCAGGATGTGGCTAAGTATGTAATAAAATCGGCGGAAGATAATGCCGATGAGTTGGCGAAGATGCTTGACTACCGCCTCAAGAAAAAGATTGATATTATAGTTTACAACACCATTGGCGAACTGAACCAAACCAATATTGGTATTTACGAGCAAGGCCAAAACCCCGGGGGAACCGTGAAGATACCGGACAACAAAATCTTCGTGTATTTTAATGGCGACCACCGCGACCTTGACCGGCAAATTAGGGAAGGCATTTCGAAACTGTATATTGATAAAATGGTGCGCGGCACCGGGTTTAGCGAGGTTATTCAAAACGCCGTGTTGCTTAATCTGCCCGATTGGTACCGGTTAGGGTTGATTCAATACATTGGCCAACCGTGGAACAGCGAAATGGAAGACAAACTGCGCGATGGCATTATAAGCGGCCGGTTTAAAAAATTAAACAAGCTAAAACCTGAAGAGGCTGTTTTTGTGGGCCATAGTATTTGGCATTACATTGAAGAAGTGCACGGCAAAACTGCTGTAAATAACGTGTTGTATCTAACCCGCATTAACCGCAGCGTTGACAACGGTTTTAATTTTGTGTTGGGCACCAACCTTGCGCAAACTTTGCAGGCCTGGTACTTGTACTATTTCAACCGGTTTAGTAATGAGTCGAAGATTTCGTCATTGCCGGCGGACAATACCGTGGTTAAAACCAAAACCCGCAAAGCGTTGGATTATTACCAACCGAAGCTAAGCCCTGATGGTAAAATGGTGGCTTATGCAAGTAACGATATGGGTCGTTACAAGGTTTATTTATTTAATACTGAAACCAACAAAAGGAAAGTAATTTTAAAAGGTGGTTTTAGAACCAATACCATTTTTACTGATGAGTCAATTCCACTAATAGCCTGGGATCCATCGGGAAAAAGAGTGGCTATGATTAGCGATAAAGGCCCTAACACCCGACTAACTTTTTATGATATTGAAAAAGGGAAAAAGACGGTTAATCCGGTGAGGAAATTTCAACGGGTGCTTAGCTTTAATTTTGTTGATTCGAAGCAATTGGTAATGAGTGCAACGCAAAACGGGCAATCGGATATTTATCTTTATACCATTGCATCGACCACTACCCGAAAACTGACTGACGACTATTTTGACGACCTGTATCCGGCCTACATAACCGCTGATAGCATGCGCGGCATTATGTTTTCGAGTGACCGCGAGGATGATACGCTGATTCCAAAAAGATACGAATCGCAGATGATGAATAAACAGCTTGACTTGTTTTTTTACGACCTGGATGCGAATCAGAATGTGTTATACCGGGTAACAAAAACACCCTACGCCAACGAAACTTACCCGCAAAATTTCAGCAATAATGAATTCTGTTTTTTGAGTGACGCTAATGGGGTCCGCAACCGGTTTACCGGCCATTTTGAAAGGGTATTCGACCACAATCAAAAAACATATCGTTTTGTATCGAAGGAGTCGGACGAATTGGATTCGGTACAAGTAGCTGTAAATGTTCCGCTCGATTCGGCTATTGACAGAACTACGGTTAACCTGCAGGATTCATCTTTCCAGAAAGTGTATAAAATAGGTGGAGTTAGCTCAACCTACACGAACTATACTTTTGGTATACAAGCGCAAAGTGTAGTGCCTGAAAAATCGTTGACCCTGGATATGTTCAGGGTTAAGGGCAAACTGCAGTTCCGTAAATACGATATAACATCTACAGCGGCACAAGGTAAAGCTCCTAACATGGAGTATATGAACCAGCTGCTAAAGCAGGTTAACCCACTTACGGCAGCCGAAGCGAAAAAAGTTGAAGCAGCAACCAAAGTGGCTACCGAGAATTACGATTCGATAAGGGCTAACCGGGGTAAGCAGCCACATGATTTTCAGAGCGAGTATGATTACGGAGTAAAATTATTTGATTGGGATTCGGCATCGGCATCAAAAATGGGTACGGCGGATAATGGATATGTTTTCCGGTTTTCGAAAGTAAGGCCGTACTTCGTGCGCTTTATGGTTGACAATGTTGTGGTGCAGTTAGATAATAACCCGATAGTGACTACTTATCAGCCATTTGATCCTGCATCGCCGAGTTATAAGGTAAATACGTTGGGTGCATTTATTAAGGTGGGGATAACGGATTTATTAGAAGACTATAAAATTTACGGCGGCATCCGTTTGCCATTTGCGGGCTTAAAAGACAACATGGGTTATTTTATGACCTTCGAAAATTTGAAGAAGCGATTGGATAAGAAATTTACTTTTTACCGCAGCTCGCAAACCAATGTTGCACAAAGTACACTTCCGTTTTCAACCACTATTTTGCCGGGAGGGGAATCTATTGACTACAGTATAAAAACAACTTACCTGGAAGCCCAGTTATCGTACCCTATTAACGTGTTAAACAGTGTGCGTTTTACGTTTGGGTTTAGAAATGATAAAGTGGCTTATAAATCGGAAGACTCATTGTCGTTAAGGCTTCCAAATACTTCAGACAACTGGCTATCGACCAGGGCGGAGTATGTATTTGACAACTGCCTGGAGGGAATTACCAATATACGTTATGGTGCGCGCTTTAAAGTTTATACAGAAGCACTAAAAGAGTTTCCGACACAAAACAAACAGGTAAGCGACCAGTTTGACTTACCGGTACCTGTGTTTAATAATAAAATAATGTGCAATGTGGGTTTTGATGCGCGCTATTACCTTAAAATTTATAAATGCATTATATGGGCAAACCGCATTTCGGGCGCGGCATCATTCGGAACGGCAAAAATGCTTTATTACATGGGTGGCCTTGATAACTGGCTAAGCACAGGCAGCAAGTTTGATTACAACACGCCTATTGACCAGAAAAACAATTACGCATTTCAAACACTGGCAACACCGTTGCGCGGGTTCATTCAAAACGCCCGCAATGGCGATAAGTATTTGATGGTAAATTCGGAGTTAAGAATACCTCTATTCTCGGCGCTGAAAAACGGCAACATTAAATCAGAGATAATCAGGAACTTTGAAATAATTGGATTTTTTGATGCCGGTACGGCGTGGGAGGGGCTTTCGCCTTTTTCGAGCAGTAATCCATTGTTTTCGGAAACCATTCCAAATCCGGTTGATAACCCATCGGTTATTGTTAATCTACATCAATATAAATCGCCGGTAATTTTGGGTTTTGGCCCGGGCTTGCGCACTTCGCTTTTGGGTTATTTTATCAAACTGGATGCGGCATGGAGTTATGACACCGGTGTGGTTTCGCAAAAACCAACTTATTATTTATCAATAGGGTTAGATTTTTAAAGGATGATGATATTAAGGGCAGAGCATTTAGTTAAGGTTTACAAAGGCCGGTCGGTTGTTAATGATGTATCGGTTGAAGTAAAGCAGGGCGAAATTGTGGGTTTGCTGGGGCCGAATGGTGCAGGCAAAACCACTTCGTTTTATATGATTGTGGGTTTGATACCACCCGACAAAGGCAAGGTGTTTTTAAGCGATACTGAACTTACAGACTTGCCGATGTATAAGCGTTCGCAATTGGGCGTTGGTTATTTGCCGCAGGAGGCCTCGGTGTTTCGCAACCTTACGGTTGAAGATAACATATCGGCAGTTTTGGAAATGACCAAACTAACCAAGCAGGAGCAAAAGGACCGGTTGGAGGTTTTGTTAGCTGAGTTTGGATTGAACCGCGTGCGCGGAAGCATGGGCAATGTTTTATCGGGTGGTGAAAGAAGACGGACGGAGATTGCCCGCGCCCTGGCTACCGACCCTAAATTTATTTTGTTGGATGAACCTTTTGCCGGTATTGACCCCATTGCAGTGGAAGACATTCAGCGAATAGTTGAGAAGCTGAAGCAGAAAAATATTGGCGTATTGATTACCGACCATAATGTGCAAGAAACCCTTTCGATTACCGACCGCGCTTATCTTTTATTTGAAGGAAAAATTTTGAAAGCCGGCAGCGCCGAAGATTTAGCGAACGACCCGGTTGTGCGTAGAGTTTACTTAGGGCAGCATTTTGAATTGCGTAAGAAGAACATCGCTATTTCGCAGGAGAATGATAAAACGGGTAGTGCGATTAGTTATGAGAACCTGCTTAGCTACACCGAGCGCATGCTAAACGTTAACAGTAAGATGCAGGACATTATGAAAGGCACAAGCGGCATGTACATTTTAAATGGACTAGCGAATGCCGGCCTTGAAGATTACCTGAGGTCGATGGCTGAATACAAAACCATGCTTGTTGCTTTTGCCTCTTCCCGCTCGGAGAAGAACCTGGCGGACCTGTCCGGCCAGATTAAGATGGAGAAAGCGCCTAAAAAACTGACTTTATATTTTGAGTTCTTACCGGTAGTCAATTTAATACTTAAAGCCGGTGCTACGGTTAGCGCGCAGGAAAAATACACTGATTACTTTAACGAAATGCAATCTGTAATGAACCGAATTTCTTCAGACCTTCGGATAAAGACAAACGAAAATCAATCGGCTTTGAGTTAGTAACAAAGCATTAACCGGTAGGCATGGCGCGCAGTTTAAAAAACATAGTATTCAGGGCTTACCTTAAACATTTTTTCTCGCCTCACTTTTCAGCCGCTAAATCTTTAACCGACCAGCAAGCTGTTTTTGAAACGTTGATGGACAAACTTTCTTCCACCGAAATTGGAAGAGATTTAAAGCTGAATGAAGTAAAAAGCTACAGCGACTTTACCCGCATACCGGTTACCCAATACAGTTTTTACGAATCCTATATTGAAAAGATAAAGGCTGGCCAACAAAAAGTAATGACGGCCGACAGGGTGCGTTATTTTGGCAAAACTGCCGGCACTACCAGTGGCAAAAGTAAGCTAATACCCATTACCCGCTTTATAGTAAACAACATGCACGTGCGCGGTACTTTCTTCAGCTTATCGCGGCTGCATAGTATGGATGAGAGCGTAGATATTTTAACGCACAAAAATTTTGCCCTGCCCGGTGGTGTTTACGAAACACTAAAACCATCGGGTGTTACGGTGGCCGATATATCGGCTATTATGTTGCGCAACGTGCCCATGGCTTTCAGAACTATTTATGTGCCCGGGGTAAAACTTATTACCAACCCATCGTGGGACTATAAACTCAATAAAATAGCGGAGCAGGTTAGTCGCGCTGATATAGGCACCATAAGCGGTATACCTACCTGGCACCTGGCGGTGTTGACCAAAATACGAGAGGAAATACATTTTGATAAGCTTACCAGCCTTTGGAAAAACCTGCGCATATTTTTTCATGGAGGGGTTAGTTTTGAGCCTTACCGCAAACAGTTTAATGAGCTTTTTGGCAGAGAGGATTTTATTTTTTACGAGGTGTATAATGCCACCGAAGGTTTTTTTGGTATACAGGCAAATATGCAGGGCGGCGACTTATTACTACTTACTGATTGCGGAGTGTTTTATGAGTTTATTCCGTTTAGTAGTTATGGAAATGATGATGCAAAGCCTATACCGTTAAGCGAAGTAAAGGCGGGCGTGCAATACGTGCTTTTGGTTACTACGCACAATGGGTTGATGCGCTACGTAATTGGCGATGTAATAACCTTTAC
>CAIOTH010000028.1 GCA_903861145.1 uncultured Bacteroidota bacterium
AGGATCACAGAGGGGTCCAATTCACCAACATAGGTAACACTTTGATTCACCCACATAGGTAACACATTACCAAAAATGCTATAATATATTTACATTCAAGTTCTTAAGAGGAGTGTATATATGGCATGGGGAAATCACACAGTGGAACAAGAAAGATTGCAAGTCATGAAGGCCTATGTCCTGGGCTCTTCTTCAATGACTGACATATGCATGCAATATGGCATAAGCAGAAAAACGGCATATAAGTGGTATAAAAGATTTTTAGAGCAAGGCGAAGAAGGTTTAAAGGATCTATCAAAGGCTCCTCACTCACCTTGTCAATACTATACGGATATTCAAATCGAAAAGGCTATCGATTTAAAACTAAAGCATCGAACCTGGGGTCCGAAGAAAATTTTAGTAAAGCTTCAGGAAAAATTCCCTAATGAACACTGGCCATGTCCGACTAGATTATACGAGATTTTCAAAAAATATCATCTCGTTACGAGCAGAAAATTTCGAAATAGAGTACCAGCAACCGCTCCATTAGGAGATCTTACCGCAAATAATGACACCTGGGCTGTGGATTTAAAGGGCTGGTTTTTGACGGGAGATGGTTTTAAGTGTGAACCTTTGACCATCACAGACTGCTTTACTCGATACCTCATTCGCTGCGTGCATCTTAATAAACATACCACCGAATATGTATGGCCCGTATTTGATGAGGCCTTCAGAGAATATGGACTCCCTAACCGAATACGTTCTGACAATGGACCGCCATTTGGATCCGTAGGCGCTGGACGTTTAACAAGCTTGTCAGTCAATTTAATTAAGGCCGGGGTTATACCTGAGTGGATACAACCTGGACATCCAGAAGAAAACGGGAGGCATGAACGATTCCATCTGACTCTTAAGCAAGATGTCGCGAATCCACCTAAAGATACCCTAGCACTACAAATTCAATCGATGAGTCAATTTGAGCATGAATATAATTTCGAAAGGCCTCATGAGGCACTGAATATGAAAACTCCAGGCAGCTGTTATCAGCCCTCGCAAAGAACGTGGAATGGAATTTTAAGACCCCCCGAGTATGATACAAGTAAAGTGCAAGTAAGAAAGGTTTGCCAAAGTGGTTGCATATGGCTGCGTCAGCAAGAATATTATATAGGTCAAACCCTTACAGGTGAATATGTTGCTTTAAAGACCAACGAAAGCGATGAATTAGAGCTTTATTACGGCCCTGTATATTTGGGAAAACTTAATGATAATGGGTTGGAAAAACCAAAAATCAAAAAGAGAAGACAGCGCTAATATTTGTCTGAATTATAGGGACAATGCTTTAACAATCGCGGGCTAAGAGATAAATTGGGGGCTCTGCCCCCAAACCCCCGACCAAGAAAAAAGCTCTCCCAAAACCTCCCTCAAAGCTCAGAATTCAAGATGGCTACTTAATGAGTTCAAAGTCGGTCTAAAATATGAGATTGAGGAACAACGGATAATTTGATAAGATGCTTAGTACCAAGGAAAAAGCTCTTCCAAACCGACCGAAAGGTGACGGGTGACGGATAGCTACTATCCTCACTAGAAGCTAATGCCTCTAGTGAGGCAGTTTCTTGAACATAAAAATCGGAATATTTAACTTTTTTCTATATTTTCGATCTTTTATGAACATTTTTTAACAAAAAGTGTTACCTATGTCTATGAATCAAATGTAACCTATGTCACCGTTTGCACCTGTGGTAGAATTTAAAATTTATAAAGTATTAAAAACTCGCTGAAAAGCATGTGAAGAGTTAACGCCGAATAT
This sequence comes from uncultured Bacteroidota bacterium, assembly GCA_903861145.1. Taxonomy (GTDB): domain Bacteria; phylum Bacteroidota; class Bacteroidia; order Chitinophagales; family LD1; genus Bog-950. The sequence goes on from CAIOTH010000028.1 coordinate 1,787, forward strand.
TGTATTAATTCAAGTTGAGATAATGGATGTCCGAGCGCTCCCTCTCTGTGATCTCTGTGAGCTCTGTGGTAGTAAAAATCTATTAAGAATGAATCGGATTAAATTAGCGGCAATTTCCACCACAGGTGCAAACGGTGACATAGGTTACATTTGATTCATGGACATAGGTAACACTTTTTGTTAAAAAATGTTCATAAAAGATCGAAAATATAGAAAAAAGTTAAATATTCCGATTTTTATGTTCAAGAAACTGCCTCACTAGAGGCATTAGCTTCTAGTGAG
>CAIOTH010000029.1 GCA_903861145.1 uncultured Bacteroidota bacterium
CAGCCAAAATGGATTTTTATATTGACTTTAATATTCATGCTGGCACATGTGTTGGGTTCGGCAAGAGATACCTTTGGTACGTTTAAAGATTGGGATTATACACCCCATCAGGTGGTTGGAGTAGGTAAGTTGATTGATCCCGTTAACCGCACCTACTATAAAATATCAGCCATCAATAAATACAATGTCAGGGTTCAGAAAATTAATCCAAGGGGAATTGTCACCACCACGTACATTGTAACTTTTGTTGACAGCTTGCTAAGCCGCCATGTAACTCTGAATCAATGGGGAGATACAACCGAAGTGTTTAAATTCTCACCAATGGCTGCCAATGAGTTTATGGTAACATTTTTTTCAAAAGGCAAAAACGGACTACTGCCATGCAAAGGCATGAAATACATTTACAAAGACGATTTGCTGGGAGAAATTAGGTATATATCTTTTGATGGAGGACTATGTAATAATGCAGATGGCGTGGCCATAGAGAGATTTACGAAATATGATGATGAACAGCGATTCACAGAGGATAAGGTTATCGCGTTCTTTGATCAAAGAGATAGTCCGGTTATCAATGCCGCATCCGACTGTCATAGAATAGAATATGAGCGCGATGAAAGGGGCAACGAACTATCAATGGCCTGCTTCGATACAAAAGGCAAACCTGCCCAAAGCAGGTATGGCGATGCAAAAATGCTCAAGTCTTACGATTTGTATGATAACGAAATTGAGAGCGCAACAGCTGGCGCAAAAGGCGAAATCGCTTTGTCAGTGCGTGGCATTGCGAAAACGCAGATGGAATATGATAGAGGACTTCTTGTCAAAACCACCTGCTTCGATGCCCAAAATAATATTGTAAAGAGCGCCGAGAATTATGAAGGTGCTGCCATTACTAAATATGAATACGACGAAAGGGGAAACGAGTTGCGTAGGTCTTTTTTTGATGAAAAAGAACATCCTATGAATAACCATTCGGGGGTGCACCAGATTGATCATAAGTATTCAATGTCAAACATGACGATTGAGACGGCTGTTTTTGATAAGGATGGAAAGGCTACTGTTGATAGGGTTAACGTACATAGATATACTACGTTGGCTGACAATAAAGGCCGGCCGGCTGAGGTTGCGTTTTTTGACAAAAATAATGCGCCAATGAAAAACATTACCGATCAGGTTTATATTGTCAGGTATAAGAGTGACCCTCAGGGGCGACTCGTGTCAACATCTTTTTGGCGCGATAAGAATACTAAGATGAACAGGTGGGATGGATTTCATGAAAACCGCATAACATATAATGATCAGGGGCAGGAAACTGAAAGTGCTGCCTATGATCAGAATGGCAATTCGTTTGTCACCGAAGGGGGTTATTCAAAAACCGTCACCTTATATAATCCAAGATGCCAGGTTAGTGAGATGCTACGTTTCAATGGTAGTGTACCCATAACATTAAAGGCCGGCGAAATTTCGAATTACCATTCCATCAAATACCTGTACGATGATGCAAATCGGATTTCAGAAATCGGGTATTATGATACTCTTGGCTGGCCCACTACTGCTCGTGTCGACTTTGGTACCAAATATAAATGCCACAAAGTAATTTTTGTATATGAGGGTAATAGAATAGCCCGGGAGAAATTATATGTTCCTAATAACGAATATCCCGAGGTAATAATCGATTGTTTCAAAAGCGACTATATCAGCTCAATGGGAGTGAGACGTGGCTATAAAAATGTGGAGTCTGCAACATCCACTGGATTGACTGATCATATCGATCAGGACAAATTAGATATACGTGCTGATCCTATTGTTAAAGGATTAGTTGATAGTGGTATCGCATTAATGACCAAGGGTGATGCTAAGGGAGCCTTCGATTACATGAATAGAGCTAAGCAAAAAATGCCCGACAATTATATCATACAAATAAGTTTAGGAGCAATAAACTGGGAACTTGGCAATAAGGCGGAATGTGAAAAGAATTTTAAATATGCCATTGTTCTTAATCCTCAAAACCCTAAGGGCTATGTCATTTATTCGCAAATGCTTACTGCTATGGGGCGTAATAATGAAGCAAAAAACATAATACGAAGAGGGCTTATATTAAACCCGAAGGATTCGGACTTAATCAAACTTAATAGCGGATTTCTTCAGGGGCAAATTGAGCTTATGGAAAAAGCGGTTAAGAATGATTCCTCAGCCGAAAATTATCTAAATCTCAGTCTGGCCTACTATAACAATGAGCGCTACCTTGATTGCGTTAATGCAGCCGAAACTGCGTTAAAAATCAAACCGGACTATGACCTTGCTTATAACAATATTTGTAGCGCGTATAATATGCTGCATGAATGGGATAAAGCCATCGCAGCAGGGAATAAAGCGCTCGAACTTAATCCGGATAACGAACGCGCAAAAAATAATTTAAAAGTGTCTTTAGCAGGAAAACTGAGCGGGAAATAAATTTTTCGATATAAGATATTGTATCGAATGATGTGCACCTTTTGATAATCCCTATATATCAATAAAGAGGCCTTATACAAACACCAATGGCGCGCCCTAAAAAGCCGCACCACTAGTAGAGAAGAAGTTCTAAAACTACTTTCCCAAATAACTTTTAATTGCCTCCACATACTGCTCAAAAGCCTCAATTCCTTTTTTGGTAATGCGGCAGGTGGTAAGGGGATAATTGCCTTTAAAAGATTTTTCAATAACAATATAATCCGCCTCGTATAGTTTCTGTATTTGTATGCTCAGGTTACCCGAGGTAGCCCCGGTTTTCGCCTTCAAAAACGAAAACTCGGCCTCTTTTACACTTACCAGTAACGAAACAATGGCAAGCCGTAGTTCAGAGTGGAGCAAAGGGTCTAAGGGCTTAAACATTGGTCTCAGCTTTATAGTTCCTCCAAAGAATAATACCCGGTATAATGTAACCAATAAAAGTAGCAACACCGTTAATCAGCAACTGGGTAACCGGTTCGGCAAAGCAGGCACCAAAGGCAGCAATCCAAAACACAACCCCACCAATAGTAAGCGGTTTAAACTTAATAATACTGCCCGAAACAAATGTGCCAACGCCCACAGCAACAAGTATAAACGGTATAGGCGAAAGTTGATTTTTAACCGCTATAAATATTACCGAGAAGATGGCAACACCAATAGCCATCCACAGGTACCCGAAAATACTATCGAAATGGGTTTTTACTTTTTCATGCTTCTTTTTCCTCCATTCGTATAAAAAGGCGGCAGGCATGCCCACCACTATCATTATCAACCATGGTAGGTCGTTATGTGCTACTCCCGCAGTTGCAAGGCCATATTGGGCAAAGCTGGCAATAATTACCAGGGTGCCCCAAAGTAAAAAGTGAAATCCATCGTCTGTAAGATTGTTCTTAGCCGTACTAATCATGTTTTGAATAATGGCTAAACTTTCGGTTGGTGAAAGGTTTTTTTCTGCAGTTTCCATAATAGTTGGTTTTAGGTTTGTTTATAAATTACAATGCAAACATAAACTAGTTTATAAAATAAACCAAATTTGAGGAACATTTTTTTGCATGGCCATATAACTAATTGAAATCCAGCCAATTTATTTGTAGTTGAGCCCTATAGGTAATGCCATTTTTGGGCCTTTGGGTATACTTTTGAGTTGTAGGGGCACAAAAAAACAGGCCTCACTCCGGTTGTATCCTTCGCAAAGCCTGTTTAACTTTTTGGATTGGTTTTAAAAACGCGTAATTACATTATGCCGTATTGGTTGAGCCTGTTCTGGCCTGGTATTGGTAGTAGTTTTAGTAGCTGCTTGATGGTTATTTTCCGGTTGAATCGGTTGCTTTTCCCAAGGTGCAACTTTTGCATTACCGGTAGTATTGGTAGTGGTATTAGTTGTTTTTTTAACCGGCTGCGCTTTGGCCTCGTTGTTCTGTGCAAAACCCTGCGCGCTAAACACACCGAAGCAAAATAACACCAATACAACCTTTATACCCGGAAAAAATATCGTTCCTTTTTTCATATTACTACGGTTGGTCGTTAACAATTAAACTAAGGTTATGATCGCCGTTGGGGTAGGTAGCACAGTAGTTATAAATGGTGTACGATGCAACGCCATCGGTAGCCCATTGCACAGCTATACTATTGTTACTACCGGTTGATACGCTAACCGGGTAACTAAAACCGCCCTGCCAGGTATTCCATAAAGAAGCACCGGTGCACAAAAAGGTTTTAATGGTTACCCCATTTACAACCAATGCAAACCATATATTATGTTCTGTATCGCTGGTATAAGTACCCCCGGCACTAAAATGAACATATATAGTTGAGTTAAGCGGTGTAAGGTTAGTGCTGATTAGATTTGAATATCCGCCGGAAGAAGTAGATTGATCGCTGGTGCCAACAGCAGAATATGTTACAATATTACCACTGCCATTGGTTCCCGCCGGTCCTTGCGCTCCCTGTGGTCCTTGCGCCCCTTGTGGTCCCTGCGGTCCTTGTGCTCCTGTCGTTCCGGCACCGGTTGGCCCGGTAACGCCTATGCCTCCTTGTAAGCCGGTTGGCCCGGTTGGTCCCGCATTACCCTGTGTTCCCTGCGGACCACTTGGGCCTTGTGAACCCAGCGAGCCTTGAGCGCCTGTAGCACCGGTTGCCCCTTGCGCACCGGCATTGCCCTGCTGGCCTTGTGTACCTGCATTACCCTGTGGGCCAATTAAACCCTGTTGTCCTTGTGGTCCCTGCGAACCAGTCGGGCCAGCCGTGCCTTGTGGGCCAGCCGGGCCGGTTGGCCCCGTTCCCGATGGTCCCGTAACTCCTTGTGCACCGCTAGGCCCTGCAACACCGGCACCGGTTACACCGGTCGGTCCAACGCCACCATCTAAACCTGGTATCCCTTGCGGCCCTGCAGAGCCTTGTAAACCCGTTGGGCCTTGCGCTCCCGCCGGTCCAACTAAACCCTGCGAACCATTACTACCATTTAAACCTGTTGGGCCTTGTGGACCGGCATTACCTTGTGGGCCTAATGCACCCTGCAGGCCTGTTGGGCCTACCGTGCCATCATTTCCCGGAGGGCCTTGTGGTCCTGTAGCCCCTGCTGCGGCATTACCGGCATACAAAGCATATGGAACGCTCAATAATTGGGTTGTGCCCATATCGGTAAAATTGCTGCCACCGGTCGGGTCAATTTCAATTTGTAAGTATTTGGAACCACTGCTCCAGTTTATCACACCCAGGTTACTGGTGCCTCCTATTTTTTGGGTAATCAATCCAAACTGGTTGGTAACGGCTGTATTCACCTCAACAAACACAACAGTACCGGTAGCGGTTAGGTCGTGTATGGTTGAGCGCACTGTCACGTTAGTTCCAAAAGGCAAAGTGTTACCCGCATGGTCGCGAACAACTGCCTGGTAGTTCATTAACTGCGGGGCCTGCGCATGTAGCACATTAGCCATGCAGAGAAAAGAAATCAAAGCAAGCGTAAATATTTTTTTCATAGATGCAATTTTAGTTGTGTCAACTATAAATATAGAAAGCTGAACTCGTTTATCAAAAAAAACATTGAATCCCTAAAGATGTGATTAATATAACAGCAAAGCGTTATAAAGGCAAGCTCTATTTTACTACGGTAAATTTACCCTGTGTTAAAACCGTACTGCTTTTATCGGCCAAACGATAAAGGTAATTGCCCGCTGCCTGGTTAGGGATGTTAATGGTAGTGCTGTAGTTTTCAATGGCGGTTATGTTAATTAACCTGCCTTCGGCATCAAAAATGCTAAACGTGTTACCGGGTTTATACTGCCCTGTTTTAATAGTAAGCTGGTCAGTTGCCGGATTTGGATAGACCTGTATTACCGGGGTACCATCTAAATTTACTACACCCGTAGTAGGGTAGTAAAAGGTAATATCATCTAAGTAAGTGATGTTGCCCTGCCTTCTAGTATCGCCAAACCGTCCGCCAAAAAACAATAAGCGCACTGTATCGGCAGTGCCCGGCATATTATAGTGTATGGTATCAGTGTATTGTACCCACTGGTCCATATTTTCCATGTCGTCAGGTATATCAACCTGCGCATAAGCCAGGGTATCTTCTTTTTGTTGTGCAAAATTCCAACGGGTAAAAACATACATATAGTAGGCAGTATCATTAGTGCCGTGGTCCATTTTCATGTAAAAGTTAAGCGATACCGGATTAGAACTTATGGCAAGCCCCGATGAGTTAATAATTGGACTAATAGCCACATTAACGCTTGCCGAGTCCGTCATAGCACCGTAAGCAATTATACCCGGTATTAAAACCAGGTTATTTAAGTACGTAGTATCACTATACAATTTGATAGAACAGGCCCCCGAGTGTACATTTGCAGTATCAACCACTCTAAAAATAAACTTGTTGTAATTAAGGCCGGTTAACTGCTCGCCAATTCCCCAATACCAGGGCTGGTCAATGTTACGGCCGCAGCACTTAAATTCTTTTAAGCGCCACTGTTCAAGCCCCCCATTCTGCACGGTATCCTGCGCTATTGCGGTATTGCTCAAAAACATAAACCCCGTAAACAGTAAAACAATTATTGTCTTCATCAGGCTATAATAAGTGCAAGATAGCCATTTGTGGTTTATACCAATAAGCCGGCCCGTTTTTAACTTGTAGATTTGAACCACTTACTCCTTATCCAAAGTAACACGCTCAACCGGATTAGCGGTCATCTCTTTATATGCTGCTCTTTTTTGGGCGATATCCATACCTGTAAATATGGCGTTCCGCAACGAATCCGGCGAAGCCAAATCCTTACCAGCTATATCATAAGCTGTGCCATGGTCGGGCGAAGTACGCACTATATTAATTCCCGCAGTGAAATTTATACCCGTACCAAACGAAAGGGTTTTGAAAGGAACCAATCCCTGGTCGTGATACATGGCCAGCACCGCATCAAACTGCCTATAATGGTGCATGCCAAAAAAACCATCTGCGGAAAATGGCCCTACCGCAATAATGCCCTTTTCTTTGGCACGGTTTACAGCAGGTGCTATAATATCCTTCTCCTCCTTACCCAATAACGAGTTATCACCCGCATGAGGATTTAAACCCAGTACGGCAATACGTGGTTTGCTGATTAAAAAATCCTGCTTTAACGTTTGATTCAATATCTCAAGCTTGCTTACTATCAGGTTAATATCAATTTTACCCGTTACATCTTTTAGCGAAACATGGTTTGTTACCAGCCCAACACGTAATCCCTCATCAGCCAAAACCATCATCGAGTTTTCGTTACCCGCCGCCTTCGATATATATTCTGTTTGCCCCTTAAAATCAGGATATGTTTGGCTGATAGAACTTTTATTTACCGGCCCGGTAACCAACACATCAATCTTGCCCTCTTGCAGGTCTTTAATAGCATGGTCTAAACAAATCATGGCATACTTTCCACCGTCGTTAGTCATTTCGCCCGGGGTAATCTGCACTTGCTCTGTCCAGCAATTAATAACGTTAGGTATTTTCGGGTTAACCGGTGCTGCCTCCGTTATCTCATGCACATTAAAATTCTGAATTTTTAAGTGCCGGGTATAAAACGAAATAACATTTTTATGCCCGTAAATAACCACCGAGCAGAATTTAAAAATGCGCTCGTCCTCCAACGTTTTAATAATTACTTCAGGGCCTATACCATTAAAATCTCCAATGGTAACGCCAACCGTATATCTTTTATGTTCCATTTGCTTTTTTGAAATTAAAACTTCGTTATAAACAGAATCAGCCCTGGTATTAATAGTTCTTTAAAAAGTCGGTTATCATGCGCACCCCGACACCGGTGCCGTATTTTCCTTTATAGCTATCCTCTTTCATTAAATATGCTGTTCCGGCAATATCAAGGTGCAGCCACGGATAGTCAATAAAATATTCTAAAAACTTACCTGCAGTAATATGCCCTGCTTCGCCGGGGCCAACATTTTTAATATCGGCCACATCACTTTTTATCCAATCGCCATACTCATCCCATAACGGAAAGTGAATCAGTCTCTCATAAACATGGTCGGCGCTTTGTTCAAGCTTCTTCTTGGTGTCATCGTTGGCCGTGCCCATATAAGCTGTGGCCACATCGCCAATAGCCCGTACTGCTGCTCCTGTTAGCGTAGCAAAGTCTATTACCAACTCCGGCTTAAATTGTTTGGCGTAATGTAAAGCATCGGCTAAAATCATTCTGCCCTCGGCGTCTGCGTTCAGCATTTCAACATTCAGGCCGCTCATCATTTCAATTACATCGCCGGGCACATAAGCATTCATGCCGGGGCGGTTATCAGTGGCGGGTATTAACCCTATTAAATGTATAGGCAATTTTAATTTTGCTACTGCCACAAAAATGCCGGCAACGGCCGCCGCACCACCCATGTCGCACTTCATCATATCCATGCTATTTGGTGTAGGTTTTAAGCTCAGGCCACCGGTATCATATACAACTCCTTTTCCAACTAAAATGATGGGCTTTTTGTTTTTGCTTTTAGCGGGCTTGTACTCCAACACCGTAAAAGTAGGTGGGTCGATACTCCCTTTATTTACGGCAAGCAGGCCACCCATCTTTAAGGCTTCAATTTTCTTCTTATTAAACACATCTACCTTAAAGCCATTCTTTTTACCTGCCTTTTTAATCTCCTCACTTAATTTCTCGGCGGTTAAATAACTCAACGGCTCATTAACGAGGGTACGGCTGAAAAAAGTAGCCTCAACTATCTGCTCAACTTCTTCAAGTGTTTTCTTATCTGCCGAACGCGCATCAACGTGCAGCGCGGTCAGGGTATTTTCTTTTTTCTCGCCTGTTTTGTATTTCAAAAACTGGTAGTTGCTCAATAAAAACCCTTCAACAAAAGCTGCTGTCAAATCAGTATTTGATGATGCATTGAATAGCGAAGCCTCTTTTGCCTTTTGGCCATTAATGAATTTGTTGAGTGTATTACCTGCTTTGCGGCTTTCTTCAAGCGCCTTAAAGGTTGCTTTTGAAGTATCAATTTTTACCAGGCTAATGGTCTTGCCTTCTGCATTCTTCTGGTAAGTGCTACCTCTTTTATCATCAAAAAACTTTTGTGCGGTAGCCAGGTCCGTTTTCGAAAGGCCCAATGAGGCAAGCTTAGTATCTTTATCAATCAATACTATTATATGGTCAAATTTGCTGTAGTCTTTACAAAGCTGTGGTTGAATGCTCATGCCTTAATTTTTTTGTGGGGGCTAAGATAACCAAAGCTGGCACAGTTTGAAGTTGAACTACGATGCAGGCAGTTCGTAGCCCGGTCACCGCTCTTTACTCCTCAATAATCTTACTTTTGCCCCGTGGGTGATTTGTATTTAAAGAAATCTTTAGGGCAGCATTTTTTGAAGGATGAAGAGGTGCTTCAAAAAATTACCGACGCCATTGGCGATTTAAGCCGCTTTAAAACCGTTGTTGAAATTGGCCCCGGCATGGGCGCCTTAACCAAATACCTCATTCAAAGCAAACCCGATAATTTTTACGTAGTTGAGTTAGACGACCGTTGGGCCGCTCATTTGCTTCAAACCTTTCCCATTTTAAGGGGCAAACTAATTCACCAGGATTTTTTGCAAACCGATTTAAATTTTCTCCAATATCCTGCGCATATAGTTGGCAATTTTCCTTACAACATCTCCTCCCAAATCGTTTTCCGGATAATTGATTATCGAAATGTGGTTGATACAATGACAGGCATGTTTCAAAAAGAAGTGGGGCTGCGTATAGCTGCAAAACCCGGCTCAAAAGATTACGGCGTTATGAGCGTGCTTGCCCAGGCCTTCTACCATTGCGAGTATTTGTTTGACGTATCACCCGAAAGCTTTAACCCGCCGCCCAAAGTAATGTCTGGGGTAATCAGGCTTAAAAGAAGAGAGAATAAGACCTTAAATTGTGATGAGGATCAATTTAAGAAAGTGGTAAAAACTGCTTTTAACCAACGCCGCAAAACCATGCGCAATAGCTTAAAGGAACTAATACAGGATAAGGCTATTCTTGAAAACGAAGTATTTACTTTAAGGCCCGAACAGCTTTCGGTAACTGCTTTTGAACAGTTAACGCATCTAATATTCCCGGCCAGGTAATTTTATGCCAGATATGCGATACATATTGATAACCGACGAAGTCCATCCGTTTTTGCCAAACGGACTTCAGGAGATGGGCTTTGAGGTACACTATCGGCCCAAAATAAAACCTGAAGAAGTATTGAAGGTTATAGACGATTATGAGGGCCTGGTTGTAAACAGCAAAGTATATGTGGGCAAAGAGATGATTGACCGGGCGACAAAATTAAAGTTTGTTTGCCGGGCGGGATCTGGTTTGGAGGTGATTGACCTGGAATATGCAAAAGCAAAAAACATCATAGCATTCAACTCGCCCGAGGGGAATCGAAATGCAGTGGCTGAGTTTGCCCTGGGCGCTCTATTAAATATGATGCGCAACATTTCAAAAAGCAATGTTGAGGTAAAGAGCCGGGAGTGGAACCGCGAGGAAAACCGTGGAAATGAGGTTTCGGGGCTAACAATAGGCATGATAGGTTTTGGCAATACCGCCCGGGCTTTTGCAAAATTGTTGAGTGGCTTCGATGTTCAGCTGCTGGCTTACGACAAATATTATCATGGTTTTTCTTCAGGCCATGTTATGGAGGCTTCGCTTGAGCAAATTTTTGAAAAGGCTGATATATTGAGCCTGCACCTACCGCTTACTGCGGAGACAAGTGATATGGTCAACGTTGACTTTTTGAGTAAATTCAAAAAGCCCATTTGGTTGCTGAACACTTCACGCGGCAAGGTGCTCGATACTTCGGCTATGTTGAATGGCATTAAAGAAGGTAGAATTATTGCTGCGGCCCTTGATGTGCTCGAGAATGAAAAAATCAATGCTCTTAATCCCGACGAGCAAAATGCTTTTGATGCTTTGTTGGCCGATAATCGGGTTTTTCTTAGTCCGCACATTGCCGGTTGGACCCACCAATCAAAACTTAAAATTGCCGAAGTTTTACTGGCCCGCATTAAGGCGGTATATGCCAAATAGAAAAATCCCGTTATTCAATTAACTTCAATAATGCTATCCCTCCAAAACATAACTGCATGAAACATATATAGTTGATAGCCATATATTTTATGACACAAAAATGACATACACAATTGTAGTTCATATGCCAAACACGGTATTTTTACTCTTGTAATTCAGGCAGATTTTAGCAAATTAGCGACCCTTTTTGGTTGATTTTTGAAAAAAATACCTGATTTAACAACTGGTTAACTTTGTTTCCCAAAAAAATCTATTTTTGACCGCTTTAGGTTAAGGATATATAACTTGCGTATGAAGAAAATACTTACTCTGCTTAGTTTGCTGGCTATTGTTTTTGCTGCTCGGGCACAGAATGGAGATATTTCGGGAAAAGTAAAGGACGAGAATGGCGAAGGTGTTCCTTTTGCCAACGTGGTTTTGGTTGATGCCAAAGGCGTAGCCACCGGAAGAGGTACCACCACCGACTTTGATGGTAACTACTCTATTAACCCTTTAACTCCGGGCCATTACAATTTACAAATTTCGTACGTTGGCTATGCCGCCCAAATTATTCAGGGCGTTGTAGTAAGTTCTGAAAAATCAACCTTTATCGATGTTAAGCTTAAGCCATCTTCTCAGGAGTTAAAGGCGGTTGAAATTATTTCGTACAAAGTTCCTTTGATCGACCCGGGTAATACTTCGGCAACCAACGTGGTTTCATCTACCGAAATTGCCAACATGTCAACCAAAAACGTGAGTGATATTGCCGCAACTACTGCAGGTGTATTCCAAAATGATGCCGGAGGAGCTTTGAATATCCGCGGTGGACGTGAGGATGGAACTCAATACTATGTTGACGGGGTAAAGGTTATAGGAACTCCATCTATTCCTGCTTCTTCAATTGAGCAGTTACAGGTTATTACCGGCGGGGTGCCTGCCAAGTATGGCGACTTAAGCGGGGGTATTGTCAATATCACTTCAAAAGGCCCATCAAGCCAGATAAACGGAAGTGTGGAAGTGCAAACTACTCAAGGTTTAGATGCCTATGGTTATAACCTGGTTAACGCCAGTTTAGAAGGCCCTCTTTGGAAAGAAAAGAAGAGCAAAAAAACCATTTTAGGTTTCTTTACGGCTTTTGAATACCAGCATCAAAAAGATGCCCAACCATCTGCCATAGGGCTTTGGCAGGTTAGGCCAAGCCTTTTGGATTCTCTTCGTGCAAATCCGCTTTCTAAAACGGCAGGCGCGCAAGGGTTTACATTGGCAGCCAATAATGTAACTATGGCCGATATGTATAACCAGCAGGTTAGGCCCAATATGGCCGAAACGGATTTTAGAGGCAACGCACGTATCGATATCAGGCCTGCTGATAATGTTACCTTATCATTCGGAGGTTCGGTTTCAGATGTTGAATCTAAACAATTTGTTTACGGGTATTCTTTATTCAATTATGACAATAACCCCACCGACCAATCGCTTGATTATAGGGTTTATGGCCGCTTAACACATAATATTCAAAGTAAGCAGTCGGAAGAAGATGTAAAAGACGGAAAGAAAAAGAAATCATCGGCTTTTCAAAATGCATTTTACACCATACAGGTTGATTACGAAAAATACAAACAACATTACCAGGGGGCGGGTGGTACCAATCCTTTTAACTATGGTTATATAGGTAAGTTTAATACCAAAACCGCTCCTGTATTTGGTTATGATACATTTGGCATTGCCGGTAAAACTTACCAGGGTTGGAAGCAAATCGGCATACAAGATACAGCTGTAGCTTTTACGGCTTCAAAAATTAACCCAAATAGCACCGCATACACGCAAGAGTATTATAATTTATTAGGGGCACAAACTAACCCGGACGGAAGCCTTGAAGTTTACAATGGCAATAACGCCAACTTTACTTCCACGCTTACTGATATTTCAGGACACCAGGGTTTAACCAATGGTTCGCGTTCAAATTTTGTAAATAACATTTGGTATAACTCGGGACGTGCCTATGGTGCTTATGGTAACTCACCGTTAAGTAGTGATCCAAGTTTGCCGGGCGGTGGCAATAGCGACCAATACCATGTACGTTTGGAAGGCGCTTTCGACATTTTGAAACCAGGTGCAGCCAGCCGTAACAAACACTCGTTCGAGTTTGGTATTGAGTATGAGCAAAGAATAGAAAGAAACTATCAGATGTTCCCACTGTTGGGTAATGGTCTTTACTCGTTAGCCCGCTCTTTGGTGAACTTACAATTACAGGATTATGACCGTAACAATCCTATTTTTAGAATTAATGGTCAAAACTATTCGTACAACGACCCCAACCGTCCTAATTTTTACTTAACCGATACTATTTTGTTTAATCCGGTTTATGAGGCCGGTAAACAGAAATACTTTGATAAACAATTAAGATCTGCCCTTGGCCTTGCTCAAAATAGCCTCACTTTATTGGATGTAGATAACCTAAGTCCTAACTTCTTAAACTTAAAGATGTTTAGTCCCGATGAGTTGATTGGCCAATCAGCCGGCTCTCAGTATGTTACTTATAGAGGGTATGATGTTTATGGCAACGTGCTTACCACGCAGCCATCATTTAACGACTTCTTTACTCAAAAAGACGCCAATGGAAACTACACAAGGTTAATACCTGCTTATCGTCCTATTTATACCGATGCTTATATTTCTGACAGGTTCTTCTTTAAGGACCTCGCCTTTAACGTTGGTGTTCGTTTTGATCGTTTTGATGCCAACCAGGAAGAATTAATTGACCCTTATTCTCTTTACCCAATAAAGACAGTTGCCGAGATGCCTACTTTAAATGGCAACCCGCTTACCCATCCTGCCGATATAGGAAGCAATTATGCAGTTTACGTTGATAATAAAGATGCCGCTACGGCAGTTGTGGGTTATAGAAACGGTAATACTTGGTATGATAGGTACGGTAATTTGGTGGCATCGGGTTCAGCAATTGCAGCAGCATCAAGTATCGGTACAATTCAACCTGCCCTTAAAAACCCCCATGAAGATATCACGGGTTCAACGTTCGATCCTAACCAGTCTTTTCAGCAATACAAGCCGTCTATTATAGTAATGCCCCGCTTGCAATTTTCGTTCAGCTTAACCGATAAGGCTTTGTTCTTTGCGCATTATGATATCCTGGCTCAGCGCCCTAACTCGCAGCAGGTGGCGGTTGATCCTACCCAGTATTATTTCTTCGCAAACAATACAGGTGTGTTTAACAACCCTGCTCTTACACCATCAAAAACTATCGATTACGAATTGGGCTTTAAACAACGCGTAAGCAATACAGCAGCCTTTACAATCTCTGCTTTCTATCGCGAGTTCCGCGACCAGATTCAAATTCAGAAAATCACCAACTCATATCCTAACGATTATATTACATATGGTAATATCGACTTTGGAACTACGAAAGGCTTTACCCTCGATTTTGATATGCGCCGCACCGGTAACTTTAGCCTAAAGGCTAATTATACCATGCAGTTTGCCGATGGAACCGGTTCAGATCCTACAACACAATTAACGCTGATTAATGCCAACAGCCCTAACCTGCGTTCAATAAGCCCGCTTAACTACGATTCTCGCCACTTAATTAATGTAAACCTTACTTATAGCTACGGTGTGGGTAAAGATTATAATGGCCCTACTATTAAGAACGTGCAAATATTATCTGATGCCGGTATTAGTTTCCAGGTTAGCGCCCGTTCAGGAACGCCTTACACCGCACAGGAAAATGTTACTCCACAGGCTTTGCAAAGTTCAAGCTCAAGGTCCATCGGTTTAGGCTCAATCAATGGCTCCAGGTTGCCTTGGTACTTTAGGGTAAACATGCGCGTTTGGAAAAACTTTGATTTTGTAGCCGGAAAGAAGAAAGAGAAGAAAGATGGCAACGGCCGCCCGTTAAGCCTGCAAATATACCTTCAGATTCAAAACCTGTTGAATACACAAAACGTGTTGACTGTTTACCGTTACACCGGCACTGCTAGCAGCGACGGATATTTAAATGATCCGGGTAGTTTGAGCGCAATACAAAGTGCATTAAACCCACGTGCGTTTAAAGACCAATATGCGGTTTTCATTAATAATCCATCAAACTATGCCTTACCACGTCGTATTTATTTGGGTGGCATATTCACTTTCTAATAACCGGTAATAATTGACAAGCATTAATTGAAATAATTTAAATTAAAGAATATGAAAAGGATTCTGTTGAACTTAGCACTTGGCTCGGCACTTATGCTGACAGGTGTTTGGTCAAGCGCCAAAGAAAATCCGAGAACTGACGGTGGTCAGTCTGCTAACCCAAGGGCTTCTTATAAAGACCAGGCTAGTAGCTGCCTGGGCGGTTCATCAAAGTTTGATATACAGATTAACAACGTTCGCGCCAGGTTGCTTACCGGTGGCGATTTGTGGTGGGACTTAAGTTCATCACCCAAATACGAAGTGCCTAAAGGCGACGGAACGCATCCTTTGTGTTCTATTTTCGCCGGTGCTATCTGGATTACCGGCCTTGATGCGGGTGGTAACCTTAAATGTGCTGCGCAAAGATATCGCGACTATGGTAACGACTTTTGGCCTGGCCCATTAGATGCACAGGGCAATATTGACCAGGCAACCTGCACTCAGTACGACCGCTTCTTTAACGTTTATGGTAAAGATATTGCAACTGCACAAACTGCATTTGCATTAAAGGGAAACTCAACAACCACCTCCGACATTCCAAATGATGTACTGGCATGGCCGGCGGTTGGAAACCAGTTTTTGGCCACAAACCCTGGTTTAATAGGTTCCACATTTAATATTACGGGTAACCTTGCTCCCTTTTTTGATAACGATGGCGATGGATTATATAACCCATTAAAGGGTGATTATCCGGTAATCCCAACCCGTCATGGAACACCAACTGCTTATGCCGATCAAATGACTTTTTGGGTATATAATGATGTGGGTAATATCCATAGCCAAAGTAATGGCGAAGCTTTAGGCATTCAGATAAATGCGCTTGCATTTGCGTTCTCTACTACTGATGATTTGAACAACATGACTTTTTATAATTATCAGGTTACAAACAAATCTTCGAATTCTGTTTTCCAAACTTATATTTCGCAATGGGTTGACCCTGATTTAGGGTGTTTCTCTAATGACTATGTGGGTTGCGATGTTTCAAGAAGTTTAGGTATTTGCTATAACGGAACGGCAACAGATCCTGATTGCGCTCCAGAAAACGGATATGGTACTCAGTTGCCTATTGTAGGCGTTGAGTTTTTTGAAGGCCCTAATGCCGATAATCTTGTTAACGGCCAAACCGTTGAAATTGGTATGACATCGTTTTGCTATTTTACAGGTCAGGGTGCTCCTTCTGCGGCACAGAGCGATCCTATAACAGCTGCTCAATACCGCAATTTCCAAACCGGCTTTTGGGGTGATGGAACCTGCTTTGAATATGGTAAAAGTGGATATAATAGTGGTGGGCCGTGCACTAAATTTTGCTTTCCTAGCGATCCAACCGATAATTCGGCCAATGCTTGGAGTGAATGTTCTGCTCATACAGTTCCGGGCGATCGTAGATTTGTGGAGTCTTCGGGTCCATTTACCCTTAAACCAGGCGTAAGCGAATATGTAACGGTTGGTGTTCCCTGGATGCGCCCTCCTGGTTTGGGTGTTGGAGCCTGTCCAAGTTTTCAAAATACAATAGGCCCAGTGGCTGATGAGGCGAAAGCTTTATTCAATACCGGATTTAAGTTGCTAGACGGGCCACAGGCACCTACATTGCAAATTAGAGAGTTAGCTAACGAGGTTATCATTAACCTGGTAAACTTAAAAGGCTCGAATAATTTTGGCGAAAGCTATAGCCAGACTGATGGCAAAACTGCACAACAGGTTGATCGCTACTTAGGAGGCCACGGCGATTCTACCTATAAATTCCAGGGGTATATTTTATACCAGGTTAAAAGCCCGCAGGTATCTGCAAGCGATTTAAATGACAATACCAAAGCAATTGTTGTAGCCGAATGTGATATTAAAGACGGCATTTCTCAAATCGTTAATTTCGTTTCCGATCCGGTGTTAGGTTTGTTGGTACCTACCTTAGAGCTTACAGGTGCTAATACCGGTATTTCCGCTTCGTTTAATTTAACTACCGATTTATTTGCGCAGGGCACCAGTACGCAGTTGGTTAATAATACCACCTATTACTACACCGCAGTGGCATTTGCCTACAATAATTACAAATCGTATTCACAGGCCTTCCCTGATTCAGCTGGCCAGAAAATACAGTACTTGCCCGGTAGAGGTAATTTTAATATTTATACAGCTATACCGCATATACCAGATCCACGGAACACCGGTACTATAATAAATTCGGTTTGGGGCCAGGGTGTTGATGTGCAACGAATAGAAGGTAAAGGAAATGGAGGCAATAATATTGAATTAACTGCCGAAACGATCGAAAATATTCTGAATTCTTCTAACGGGTTTTATGATACGCTTAATTATGTAAAAGGATTCGACCCTATCGGATTCCAGGTTACTGACCCCGTTGCTCTAAAAGAAGCCGATTTCCAATTGCAGTTTGTTGATACTATTACTAATCATGTTGGCGCAACTACCACCTGGAGATTAATTGATATAACAAACAACGACACTATTTTTTCGGATAGAACGCTCGACCGTCCTTACCAACAGGAAATTATTTCTTACAACGGCAGCGATGCTACCGATTATGGGTTCTCTATTAAATTAGGTACTCCGCTTTCGGTATATACGCTTCCGGGCCAGTATATTACGGGTATAACAAATGCCCCAAGTCGCTATGTATATAACGTAGATAATAACCAATCATCTATTCACTGGCAGGATTCAACCAAACAGTGGTTAAGCTTTGTGGCGAATGCAGGTACCGGCGTTACTAATTGGATTCGCTCAGGTGCAAGCCGTAACGACCCTGCTAGCCCGTCTCCAAATACCAAGGCTTCAGCCTATGCGTTTGATGACAACTGGTATTATACCGGTAATGCACCGCCGTCATCTTATACTTCTGCCGCTTTCCATATGGATGACTCTGATAATATATTCAATAATATTTTGGGTGGCACCTGGGCTCCTTATTGCTTAACGCCTAACTATAGCAATAAGAGCGCAGTTAGCCCTGCACCCCCTTATGTTTATGGCCCAGGATTTAAATGGAAAAACTACAACGGTATTGGATATAACTGTCCGCCACCGCAAAATACACTCGACCATTTGGCCAGCGTGGATATAGTAATAACACCCGACACTAAATTATGGTCGCAATGTATTGTATTTGAAACCGGCGAGGATGAAGGAACGAACTTGGGTGATGCACTTTACCACAGGATAGCGCCGCACACCGGCGCAGGTGCCTTTAAAGGGCAAATAAGAATGCAACACTCGATGGATTGGAATAATGCAAGTGCACGCGATTACCTGGTTGCCAATGCTAACGACAAAGGCCGCTCATGGTTCCCGGGCTACGCAATCAATGTAGAAACGGGCGAAAGGCTGAACATCGCTTTTGGAGAGAGTTCAAATATGGGCGACCAAAACGGACGCGATATGTTGTGGAACCCGACTTCGAGCTTATATAATCCTATTAGTCTCCCGGGCTCGTTAGTTCCTCAGCTACCGTATTTTGGTGGTAAGCATTTTATTTATGTAATGAATACGCGGTATGATGCTGGCAAAGCTGCACAAAAATTGCTTATCAGCACTTACGATAGTGTAACTACTGGTACCAGTATCCTTCCAACATCTGTTTATCCTTTCTATAGGACCCTAATGTGGACGTGTATTCCCTATTTAACACCGGGTTATAGTTTTGTTAGTGATGGCAATTCCAACGTAGCATATATACCACCCAGTGAGATTGATATTAAACTACGTGTCGAAAGGCCTTATGATCGTATGTTCGCCGTTACCTCTAATCCACCGGGTATTGACTCCTTACCGGTTTACAACTTTAGTACTAAAGGTTTGGGGGCAACTCAAAACAACGCCGCAGTGGCTAAAAGCGCGCTCGATTTGATAAGGGTAGTGCCTAACCCGTACCTTGCATACTCTGCTTACGAATCAACCGCTAACAGCGCCACGGTTTACATTACCAATTTGCCAAACACCTGTAATATCAGCATTTACTCGCTTGATGGAACGCTTATCAGGGTTTTAAACCGCGCTATAGGTGTTAACCATACTACCAACGATGTGGTTGAAACCAGCAATGGCGAGCCTATTACAACGGTTAACGTTTCAACTTCGGTTAGTTGGGATTTAACCAATTCGGCAGGCGTGCCAATTGCAAGTGGTGTTTATCTTTTCCATGTTGATGCACCGGGCATTGGCCAAACAACTATAAAGTGGTTTGGTGCGGTAAGGCCTGATAATATTACCAACTACTAAAATATATTATATAAAGTAATAGATTATGAAGAGAATTATAGTAATACTTAGTTGTGTATTGATAACAGGCGGGCAGATTTTTGCAGGAAATCCCGATAGGAGGGGTGAAGCTGGTGCGGCTGAATTACTGATGAATGGCTGGGGCCGCTCAACCGGTCTTTGGAGCATGAATTCGGCTGATGTGCAGGGTATCGAAGCAGAGAGAATAAATCCTGCAGGCATAGCTTTTACCCAGCACACCGAAATAGCCGCTTCATACGCGCTGTGGCTACAGGGCTCGGGTGTGGGTGTGGCGCATGCCGGGTTTGCACAAGGCTTTAAGGATAACGTATTTGCATTGAGTATCCAGGCTTTAAATTTGGGTAGCATTCAAAAAACAACTACCAGTAACCCTGAGGGCGGCATAGGTAGCTACAGCCCTGCTTTTATCAATATCGGTGTTTCGTATGCCCGTAAGTTTTCAAATAGTATTTCGGGTGGCGTTACAGTGCGTTTAATTGATGAAGGCCTGGGTAACCTCAATGCCTTTGGTATGTGTATTGATGCAGGCTTACAATATGTTACAGGGCCAAAAGACAATATCCACTTTGGTGTTTCATTGCGCAATGTAGGTACACCCATGAAATTTAGCGGCGATGCTTTGGCTACTTCAGTAAATATTGTATCAACCTCTACCTATACTTTAAGCGAGCAAAGCACCGTAAATAAATTTGAGTTGCCTACACAGTTAAATATTGGAGCCGCCTATGATATTTGGATGGGAGCCAAGAAGGAAATTAAACCCAAAGTTTTTAAGCAAGACTATAGGTTAACTGCCCTTGCAAACTTTACATCAAATGCCTTTGGTTATGATTATTACGGCGTTGGGCTTGAGTTTGGTTGGAGAGAAATATTCATGCTGCGCGCAGCATGGCGTTTTGAAAAAGGCCAGTTTAATCCGGCTCAAAGGCTTGATGTTTATACTGGGTTGGCAGCAGGTGCTACGTTTGACATACCATTTAAGAAAGATGGCGGGCCGCGCCTTGCAATTGATTACTCTTTCAGGGCAACTTCGCCTTTTCAGGGTACCCACAGCTTTGGTTTGCGGATTAACTTGTAATTCTTAACTTTGTAGTATAAAATCTAAAGACGTCTCCGTTCAGGGACGTCTTTCCTTTTTGATAGTTCGATAAACATCAGAGGGACTATTCCATCAAATTGCGCCGTAAAAATTCCAAAATTTAAAATTACATAGAGATGTCAGGCATATTTTATATGAGTAAGGAAGGCCTTGAAAAGCTTCAGGAAGAGGTGAAATATTTGAGGTTTGTAAAACGCAAAGAAGTGGCCCGGGCTATTCAGGAAGCCCGCGAAAAAGGCGACCTAAGCGAAAACGCTGAGTATCATGCCGCCAAGGAAGAGCAGGGCCATGTTGAGGCTAAAATAGCTGAGCTGGAGACCAAGCTGGCCAGCGCCCGCATTATGGACGATAGGCAAATGGATACCTCAAAGGCTAATATTCTTTCTACTATAGAGGTTTTGAATGTGAAGATGAGCAAGAAGATGACCTTTACTTTGGTTAGTGAGGCTGAGGCGAACCTTAAAGAAGGCAAACTATCGGTTAGTTCACCCATAGGCAAGGTGCTGCTTGGTACCTCGGTTGGGGCTAAGGTAAAAGCGCTAACACCCGGCGGAGAGATGGAGTTTGAAGTGCTTAAAATAATGGCTTAATACTTTCTGGTATGGCTTCCATTTTTACCCGCATCATAAAAGGTGAAATACCTTGCTACAAAATAGCAGAAGACGAAAACTATTTTGCCTTTTTAGATATTGCTCCGCTGGCAAAGGGCCATGTGCTTGTTGTGCCGAAGGTTGAGGTAGATTATATTTTTAATCTTGACGACACGATTTTGGCAGGCCTGATGGTATTTTCAAAAAGGGTAGCTTTGGCTATTGAAAAAGCAGTGCCCTGTGCACGTGTTGGGGTTGCGGTTATAGGTTTGGAAGTTCCTCATGCGCACGTTCATCTTATCCCGCTAAACGAAATTGGCGACATTAACTTTAGCCGTCCTAAGCTAAAGCTTGACAAGGCCGAGCTGGAACAAATAGCTGATGCCATCAAGCACCAGTTGGGATGATAAATCTTTCGCGTTAAGCAATAGTGGTTGCAAAATAGTTGCAAAGGAATTGCAACAATGGTTTACAGTGCCTGTTTTTGTAAATAGCAGAGTATCAATATAGTGCAATCAATTTTACGAAAAGATGGTTTACACTTTTAAAATTGTATACCATTTTTTGAATTACCTGTTCAAACCCTTTGTTGCAACGGCCTGGTTACTTAAGCCTCGCGGGGTTTTGCTTAATAAAATCTCCCCATCCCGATACCTTTTTTCCTTTTGTTGCGGGCAGTTTGTTTTGAAAGTGATGGCACACCGCCGCAGCTAAACCATCGGTAGCATCCAAAAATTTAGGTTGTAGTTCAAATGCACAAAGTCGCTGCAACATGGCGGCCACTTGCTCTTTAGAGGAGTTACCGTTACCGGTTACTGATTGCTTTATTTTTTTGGGTGAGTATTCAAACACCGCTACATTCTGTGTCAGCGCAGAGGCAATAGCCACACCCTGTGCTCGGCCAAGCTTAAGCATACTTTGCACGTTCTTACCAAAAAAAGGAGCCTCAATAGCACATACCTGCGGGTGGTAGTTTTCAATCAGGCCTTGCACCTTTTCAAAAATGATTTTCAACTTGTCCAGCGGGTCTTCGTATTTTGAAAGATGGATAACCCCCATGCTTAGCAGCTTTATCTTCTGTTTTTCAACTTCAATAATGCCATAGCCCAGAACAATTGTTCCGGGGTCAATACCAAGGATGATAGTCTTTTCACTCACTAGTTGCCAAATATAGAAAGACCTTTTTGATTGAAGGTTGAATGAAGTGGCGTGAGGCGCGATTCATTACATTTACTTCCACAAAACCGAAATCCAAAATTTGAATCGAAATCTTCTTCTTGCCTTTAAAGTTTTACTCTTTGCGCTATTAAGTTGGTTTATTATTGACCAGCTTTTTTTGAAGAATGACTTTAATGCACAACTCTCTTTTTGTCTTCAACACCTAAGGGGCGACCGATACTACTTTTTTGTGCTGGCCCTTTTACTAATGCCCGTTAATTGGGGATTGGAAACCATAAAATGGAAATTGCTGCTGCGCACCAACATTGGTTATACCAGATTACTCAAATCTATTATTGCGGGTGTAACAGTAGGCTTCGTTACTCCCGGTCGCACCGGCGAGTTTATTGGCCGGGTTATGTTTTTAAACGACAATAACAATTCAAAGGTTTTTTACCTCAGCTCCATTGGCGGGTTGGCGCAAACCGCAGCCTCGTTAATTATCGGGGTACCGTTTGTGGCTATTTGGCGTAACGACCCATTTATAACCGAAATTGTAATAGGCAGCGCAGCGGTTTACGTGCTTGCCTTTTTTCGTTTCGATTTGCTCAACAAGCTGCTCTCATCATGGTCATTACTTCAGCGGTATGGATTAATTATTGAACACGGCGACCTGCCGGATATCAAGACGCAGGTAGCTGTTTTGTTGCTCTCTTTTTTAAGATTTGGGGTTTATACACTGCAATATGTTCTGCTACTTATCTTCTTCGGTATCGGTAGCGATTTGCTCGCTTTATTTACCCATAGCATAGTATATCTTTTGGCGCAAACCTTCTCTCCATTAATGCCATTGCTTGATTTTAGCTACCGCGGTGCAAGTGCCCTTTATGTTTTTAATGGCTTCTCTAATAACAACGTTGCCATACTTAGTGCGGTAATGGTAGTGTGGTTTGTAAACCTTGTAATACCGGCGCTTTTGGGCTACTTCTTTATTGTAAGGCGAAAGGAAATTCGCTTACCCTGGATTGGCAGCCCGAATCTTTAGTAACTGCATCAGCGCTTGCGCAATACCTATATATCCATCGGGAAAGATACTTTTGTGCTTTGTTCCTTAGCCTCTCAACTGTAATGCCATGCCTTTAAATGATACCGAAAACCTGTTTAAGCAACTAAATGATGCTATCTCGGCACAACAGTTTGTAAAGCTTACCCTTAGCGACCGCCGCGATAAAAGCAATAACCTCAAAAATGTTTTTGTAAAGCCGGTAATGCTTAAATCGGGTTATATGCTCTCGTTTGTTTATAGGCACCCTACAAAAGATATTACCAAGAATTACGAAGTAGCCGAGGCGGTATCTTTGCTAAAAGACATGCTCGACAAAGGTTTTTATAAAGCCGACTTGTTTACCTCGACTAATGAAGTGCACCTTACAATTACCAAAAATGGCAAAAGCATATTGTCGCAAAAGGTAGCTGCTAATCAGCAAGCACCTGTGGTTGAGCACGACAGGGTTAAAAAGCGCTTTGTAAAACCCGAGAACAATATTTACCTGCGCGAATTAGGAATAACAACCGCCGATGGACATGTAAAAGGCGATAAGCAGGACAAATTCAAACAGATAAATAAATACGTTGAAATAGTGGAGGACATAGTAAACTCTGCCGCTCTTCCTCCCGATTTTGGTATTGCCGATATGGGCTCGGGTAAAGGGTATTTAACCTTTGCACTATACGACTACCTTACCAATACGCTCAATTTAAGCCCTAAAGCAACCGGTGTTGAACTGCGGACAGAACTGGTTGAAAAATGTAATGCCATTGCAACTAAAGCGAGCTATAGCAACTTAAACTTTGTAACCGGCTCAATTGATTCAGCCGAATTGCCACAGGTTGATATGCTCATTGCCCTGCATGCATGCGATACAGCAACCGACCAGGCAATTTATAGAGGTATTAAAGCCAGGGCCAAAGTAATTATCTGCGCACCTTGTTGCCATAAGCAAATCCGCAAACAAATCAATCCTTCAAACGAACTTAAGTCAATTACCCGTTTTGGTATACTTGAAGAACGCCAGGCCGAAATGCTGACCGATGCAATTCGTGCGCTTGTGTTAGAGGCATTCGGTTACAAAACCAAAGTGTTTGAATTTATTTCAACCGAACACACACCTAAAAATGTTTTAATTGTAGGAGTGAAGGCCGAAGCAACTAAAGAGAATAAAACCGCCTCCATCGAAAAAATTAAGAACCTGAAAGCATTGTTTAATATCGAGTATCACGAACTTGAAAAACTGATGGTGATATAATCTTGGCGGATAACATAAAAAGCGAAAGGCGATACACAATGTATCGCCTTTCGCTTTTTAGAGTTTTAGAAGAACCTATTTGAAGGTAATCTTCATTTCAACCCTTCGATTTTTCTGTCTTCCTTCAGGTGTATCGTTGTCAGCAATTGGTTTGCTGGCACCGTAGCCAAAGGCGTCAAGCTTGCCACCGTCAACACCTCGTTTAATCAGGTAGTTTTTAACTGCCGTGGCACGTTTTTGCGAAAGAATAAGGTTCGATTCATCTTTGCCTACATTGTCCGTATGGCCCTCAATCCGCAAACCGTAATTCTCTTTTTTCTTCAACAAATCAGCCAGGGCATTTAACGAGAAGAACGATTTCGATTTTATTTCATCCTTACCTGTTGCAAACTCCAGGTTTTCGAAAGCGTATTTAACCGTTTCAATTTCTTTCTTCTCTAACTTAGGACAGCCGTGGTTTTCCGGCACGCCAAACACATCAGGGCACTCATCATCTTTATCAGGCACGCCGTCACCATCTCTATCTGGCCAAGGGCAACCATGGTTTTCAGCTGGTCCCGGTGTAAGCACACATTGGTCTTCATCATCAAATACACCGTCCTTATCGGTATCAGGGCAGCCATGGTGTTCTTTAGGGCCGGCAAGTGTTGGGCATAAATCCAGCTTATCAGGTATACCATCACTATCTCTGTCAGGGCAACCATTAAACTGTGCAAGGCCCGGTTGGTCAGGGCACTCATCAAGCTTGTCTATAATGCCATCGCTATCCCTATCAGGGCATCCATGGTTAATGGCTAATCCTTTTTCAAACGGACATGAATCCTGTATATCAATTATACCATCACCATCAGTATCAGGGCAGCCGTGTAATTCAACCGGTCCGGGCACATCCGGGCACCAGTCATCCTTATCCAACACGCCATCGCTATCTCTATCAGGGCAACCATGCGATACACAAGGGCCGGGGTCTTTAGGGCATTTATCTTTTTTATTCGAAACGCCGTCCTTGTCACGGTCACGCATTTTGTGATAAGGGATAGTGATTTTTAAACCGGCATGAAACTCTTCATTGTAAACGTGCTTTTTGGCAAAAAAGGCCAAAATATCCTGTGTTCCTACAAATAAAGGGCCGGCTCTAAGCGTAGCTCCAAAATTGAAGTTACCTTGTACATCGTACGATAGTGGAAGGTACAATCCAAAATATGAATGATCGAATTTAGGTGTTAAAGTAAATGTAGATACCTGCTGCACCTGGTTTCTGTTCGGTGCCATATCAGGCGAAATTACACCTGCAAGATTAACCCCAAAGCCGTAGCCGATATTGTAATCAATATAAATGTTAAAGCGGGTAGGCAGCCACATGGTAAACGATGTGGTTGAAGTGGTATACCCGAAACGGCTTATAAGTGTATCATTAAAGCTCTGCAATCCATTAGGGAATTTAAGGTGCTGAACGTTCCAGTTTTGTATGTTGGCGTTAAAGTTGCCGGTTGTTGCATCCTGCCTAAACTTAACGGCACCAAAATCTATAATCGAAAATCCAACCGAAAGCTTGTACCTCTGTTTGTCATATCGCCACTGGTCCTGGCAATCCATAGTGTATTTATATTTGTCAGCATCAGGGCGCCACTCATACACTATACCGAGGTCAGCCGCTACCGATGGCTTTGCGTAAGTAAATGTGAAGGAGTTCTTCATAAACGTTTGAAGATTCAAATTGCCCCCCGCCAATTGAGTTACGCTGCCCGATAATGCATACTTTACCGAAGCATTATTTATCGAGATAGAGTCGTAGTTAGGCCATTTATAATTAAGGTTATTACCGTATAGGTAACCACCGGCAATTCCATCTATTAATTTCAGAGTGCCGCCCAGTTTTATAAAATGGTTTCCCTTTTCGTATACAACACGCGAATAGGTTATGCCATAATCCATCCATGCCAGTGTCTTCAATGCCAGGTTCGAGTTGCTGAGTGATTTTCCTAAGAAGCCTGTAACTGAATCGGCCTTGAATCCCTGCCCATAGTACGCCGAGCGTGCCAAAACCTCACTCACGTTATTCAGGTTAAAAATGGTATTGGCATGGTAGGTAAGGGCCAGCGCATTTTTGTTTTTATTCTTACCTCTGCCAAACGAAAACATGAAGGATAAGGGGCCCTGAACCTGGGTTCCAAAATATATATCCTTATCTCTCCCGTTTACCCGCTCCAAAAGAAAGTCTTGCTGAAAATTAGAACTGCTTGATGCCAGGCTCGGGTTTGTAATGAGTCTGCGGTCAACACCTATGTAGTTGTTATTAAAACCCAAACCCATGCTAATAATGTTGATGTCCACTATAAAGTGGTTATCAGCAATAGCCGGGTTAAAGTTTACGTTAGTAACGCCGCCATACGAGCTGGAATTTAAGCCGGTATAAAACTGGGCATTGGTACTTAGCCTTAAAAAGATGCCAATTATGGTTAGTAATAGTACACTTCTTTTCATACGCACATTTTATATTTAAGTAATACAACCAAAAGTATGGTTTAAAAACTTATTACCCCCATTTCTTTTATCCCCGTTATTAGATTTTATTTTTGCGCCGTTGTGTCTTTAGGACATTCTTTAAACCCCAATATGAAATCAGCAACTACTAAGTTTTTAACCGCAGTTTTAGTACTCACCCTGGTTTGCGCTGCCTTGCTGCTGGTTTGGAACAACCAAATGGCCGAAAAAATGCGCTTTCACGATGGGTTTTGGATGCTGGGCATTTTTGCTTTAACGGTAACCATTGTACATCTCCTTCTTTTACAAGCTAAAAAAAGCTCCGGCAATTCCTTTATACGTACTTTTATGTTGTCAACCACCCTTAAGTTCTTTTTCTACTTACTCATGCTGGTTGTATTTATGATGTTCTCAAAAGATAATAAGCAAATCCTGGCGCTGCACTTCCTTTTCTATTATGTCGTATTTAATATACTGGAAGTGACCATGTTATATAAAGAAGCCCTAAAATAACCTTCCTCTTCAGCTGGTTGTGCAATAAGCCAAAATGCTTATTGCCATCAGGCAAACCTTCATTGTTAGAAAAAAGTGAAAAATTGCCAGACTCTTTTTTAGCTAAACCTTTTTCTAAACCTAAGATTATTTTATATTTGCGCCGCTTTTGAAAAGATAAGAAATGACTACTGCCATAAAAATGAATCTCAAATACGCTCTTACCGCCATCTTTTTAGCAGTTTTTGCCATTTTTACGGCCTCTGCCAGCCCTCAAGACACCGCTAAAAAATCGGACAAGTTTGATGCCGGAAAGCTAATTATTGAGCACATCAGCGATTCCCACGAGTGGCATGTTACCGGCGAGGGCGAAAACACCATTGCTCTTCCGTTACCCGTTATTCTTTATACCGATAAGGGTTTAGAGTTCTTCTGTTCATGCAATTTTAAGCATGACGAAGCTACCTATCAGGGTAAAAACTATTCCTACAAACTGAACGAAAAGAACCAGGTAGAAGTTGTAGGGGCTAACAATGAAGTTGACGAAGCTGCCACTGCCAAAGTCATTGACTTCTCTATCACTAAAAACGTGGCTTCTCTTTTCTTCAGCGCTGCCCTTTTACTTATCATCTTCCTTTCAGTAGCTGGTTCTTATAAAAAGAATGCTGGCAAGGCGCCTTCAGGTCTGCAAGGTTTTTTCGAACCAATCATCATTTTTATACGCGATGATATTGCCAAACAATCTATTGGCCCTAAGTACGAAAGATTTATGCCTTACCTGCTTACCGTGTTCTTTTTTATATGGTTTGGTAATTTATTAGGTATGATTCCTTTGCTGCCGGGTGGGGCTAACCTTACCGGTAACATTGCTGTAACTGCGGTGTTGGCTGTTCTTACCTTCATTATCACTACCATTAATGCCAACAAAAACTACTGGCACCACGTAATTGCTATGCCGGGAGTTCCTAAGCCGGTGTTACTTATCCTTACGCCAATCGAAATCATGGGCGTGTTTCTCCGTCCTTTTGTATTAATGATACGATTGTTTGCAAACATTACTGCGGGCCACATTATAGCCTTGTCGTTTTTCTGTTTGATTTTCATTTTTGGTGAAATGAACAAGGGCCTTGGATTAGGCATTGGTGTTTTTGCTGTGGCGTTTAATGTATTTATGGGATTGCTTGAATTACTGGTGGCTTTAATACAGGCGTATGTATTTACGCTTTTATCGGCCATTTACTTTGGTGCAGCTTTGGAAGAGCCTCATCATCACGACGAATCAATTGTTTAAACTCTGTTATTTTTTCACGTTTTAAAATCAAACATCATGCTTAACACAGTATTATTAGCAGCAGACGGACTTGGAATAGGTTACGGTATTGCAGCTTTAGGTGCAGGAATGGCTGCCCTTGGAGCAGGTGTTGGTATCGGACAAATCGGTAAAGGTGCGGTTGAGGCTATTGCCCGCCAGCCAGAATCACTGAATGACATCCGTGCTAACATGATCCTTACCGCAGCGCTTGTTGAAGGTGCCGCCTTCTTCGCTATGGTTGTTGGTCTTCTTGTTGTATTCAAGAGCTAATACCCCAAAAATCTTCGGGCAACAAAAGCGGTTGGCTGCGTTGCCCGATTTTTTACATTAAGATGAGTTGATTAGGATTTAAGAAGAAATTGAAAAGTAAAAATATATGGAACTCGTAAAACCCGCGATAGGCTTAGTTTTCTGGATGGTAATAACATTCGGCGCGCTTTTCTTCATACTTGCAAAATTTGCCTGGAAACCTATTTTGGGCATGCTGAGCGAACGCGAAAAAACGATTGCTGATTCATTAGCCGAAGCACAAAAGGCACGTGCAGAAATGGCTGCTTTAACCTCTAAAAACCAGGACTTATTAAACCAGGCTAAGGAAGAAAGAAACAAAATTTTGCATGAAGCTAAAGAAGCTGCCGATAAGCTGAAGAACGAAATGTTGGCTAAAGCACAACAGGAAGTGGAAGCAAAAATTCAAACTGCTTTCCGCGAAATCGACATTCAGAAAAAGGCAGCTATTACTGAAGTGAAGAATTCAGTTGGTTTATTGGCTTTGGATATTGCTGAAAAAGTAATCCGCAAAGACCTGAAAGGCAATGCCGAGCAATTGGAGTATGTAAATAAACTGGCTAAGGAATCTAACCTGAACTAAGAAGTAAGAAACATGAGTGCATTTAGTTTAGCAACCCGGTACGCAAAATCTCTTATTCAACTTGTCAATGAAAAAGGCAAGCTGGAGGAAGTATATAAAGACATTAAGGACGTAAATGCGATTTTTGAACAAAACCGCGATCTGAAATTAATGTTTAAAAGCCCCATCATTCCCGCCGATAAAAAGCTGAATGTGGTTAAGCTGCTTTTTGAAGGTAAGATAGATTCCATCCTTTACCAGTTTATGACCCTCGTTATTAAAAAAGGCCGTGAAGCTTATTTAAATGAAATTACACGCTCGTTTATTTTGCAATACAACGAGATGAAAAATATTACGCCGGTTAAGTTAAGCTCGGCTATTAAACTGGATGCTAATATTGTGAAGGGTATTATTGATACCTTAAAGAAGAATGAGAAACTGGGCGAAGTTGAGTTAACAGAAGATGTGGACGCCAATATTATTGGCGGCTTTGTTCTTTCGTGGGGAGATAAAATGATTGACAGTAGCGTGAGCCGCAGATTAAGTACACTTAAAGGTGTTATTGAAGACGACTCTTTCGTAAAAAAATATTCATAAATAATTCAAACATCAATAAATATGGTAGAAGTAAAACCAGATGAAATTTCAGCGATACTGCGCGAGCAGCTATCGGGCTTTAAAGGAGCGGCTGAATTAGAAGAAGTAGGTACCGTGTTACAAGTGGGTGACGGTATCGCCCGCGTTTACGGTTTAACCAATGCGCGCGCCGGCGAGTTAGTTGAATTCCAAAATGGTATCAAAGCAATCGTTTTGAACCTTGAAGAAGACAACGTAGGTGTGGTATTGATGGGCCCTTCTGAAAAAATTAAAGAAGGCGACACTGTAAAAAGAACAGGCGTTATCGGTTCATTAAAAGTAGGCGAGGGCCTTGTTGGCCGTGTTGTAAATACACTGGGCGAACCTATAGATGGTAAAGGACCAATAACCGGCGAATTATATGATATGCCTTTGGAAAGAAAAGCTCCGGGTGTTATCTATCGTCAACCGGTTAACGAGCCGCTTCAAACAGGTATCAAAGCTATTGATGCGATGATTCCAATTGGACGTGGACAGCGTGAGTTAATCATTGGCGACCGCCAGGTTGGTAAAACTGCCGTGGCTATTGATACTATCCTTAACCAGAAAGAATTTTACGATAAAGGCGAACCGGTTTACTGTATTTATGTTGCCTGCGGACAAAAATCATCTACTGTAGCCCGTATCCAAAAAACATTGGAAGATAACGGCGCTATGGCTTATACCGTAGTTGTTTGTGCGTCTGCTGCCGATCCGGCTCCTCTTCAATTCTACGCTCCGTTTGCGGGTGCAGCTATTGGCGAGTTCTTCCGCGATACCGGTCGTCCGGCTTTGATTGTGTATGATGACTTGTCTAAACAAGCTGTTGCTTATCGTGAGGTATCCCTACTATTAAAGCGCCCTCCGGGACGTGAGGCTTATCCTGGCGATGTATTCTATTTGCACAGCCGTTTGCTTGAAAGAGCGGCGAAGATTAATGCAAATATTGAGGTTGCTTCGCAAATGAATGATATACCTGATTCTATCCGTCACCTGGTAAAAGGTGGTGGTTCGTTAACCGCCCTTCCAATTATCGAAACACAAGCCGGTGACGTATCAGCTTACATCCCAACTAACGTAATCTCTATTACGGACGGTCAGATATTCCTTGAGTCAAACTTATTCAACGCAGGTATCCGTCCGGCAATCAACGTTGGTATTTCGGTATCGCGTGTGGGTGGTAACGCTCAGATCAAAGCGATGAAGAAAGTTGCGGGAACATTGAAACTTGACCAGGCTCAATATCGTGAGTTGGAAGCCTTCTCAAAATTCGGTTCTGATTTGGATGCTGCAACTAAAGCCGTGTTGGATAAAGGTGCACGTAACGTGGAGATTTTGAAACAACCACAGTTCACTCCATTTACAGTAAACAAGCAAATTGCCATTCTGTATGTAGGTACCAAGAACTTAGCATCTAAAGTGCCGGTTAACAAAATGCGCGATTTCGAAAAGGATTTCATCACTCAGTTAGAAACCCGTTTCCCTGATTTATTGAAAGGCCTCAACCAACCAATGACTGCCGAAGTTGAAAAACAAATACAAGGCATTGCTGCTGATGTGGCTTTAACTTTCGCTCACTAGAAATCAGATTTTAATAGCTATAATTTTGCAAAGGCCTTCGTGAAAATGAGGGCCTTTGCTTTTTTACGGATTTGAAAAAAATAAAATTTGTATTCTGTTTGGAAACATAATTGGAACGAATAATTTTGCTAATCCTGCATACGAAGTGATGATGATATGCCGGCACCTAAAGTTTTATTGCCGCCTTTAAAGTTGTAACCCATGAAGCATGTCTTATTTTTCATTCTGGCTTTTGTTCTGGCAATAGTTACCGTCTCGGCACAAGTTCCACAGCAAATTAATTACCAGGCGGTGGTTCGTAATTCTGCAGGGCAACCGGTATCTAACGGCACAGTTGTTACCGTTAAATTTATTATTCACGATAGCACAGCCACGGGTACAACCATTTTTACCGAAACCCATTCAGTCACTTCCAATCAAATTGGCATGGTAACCGCTATGATCGGCTCTATTAACAGCCTAAGCGTTGTTAATTGGGGAAGCGGAAATAAATATTTGCAAATTGAACTTGACCCCACCGGCGGAAATAGTTTTACTGACATGGGCACTTCAGAATTATTGAGCGTTCCGTATGCGCTGTTTTCCGGTAATGGCAAAGCTGGGTCTACTGGTGCCACCGGACCTTCGGGAAGTATCGGATTGCAAGGGGTTACAGGCGCTACAGGTATTGCTGGTATAACTGGCGTTGCAGGTACTATGGGTTCTACTGGTGCAATCGGCTCTGCGGGATTAAATGGAATAACCGGCGCCACAGGTCCTACGGGAATAGCAGGTAATGATGGCTCACAAGGGCCTACCGGCTTAACGGGAACGGGTGGCGGTGCAACCGGGCCTACTGGTGCCACTGGAACAGGTGGATTGGCTGGCCCCACTGGCGCAATAGGTATTTCCGGGCCCTCAGGGGCTCAAGGTAGCACCGGAAACTTCGGTAATATGGGCGCCACCGGAAATATTGGGCCTATCGGCAATACAGGAGCTACAGGCGTAACTGGTGTATCAGGTGCTACCGGTATGCAGGGTATTACATGGTTTACCGGTGCAATTGGGCCTACCGGTTTAAATGGGGATACCGGTAATAATGGTTTAAATGGTGCAACCGGGCCTGCCGGCGCAACCGGTAGTAACGGTCCTACCGGGTCTACGGGAGTAGGCGGTGGTGCCACAGGTCCATCTGGCCCTACAGGGACTAATGGCTTAACTGGCCCTTCTGGCGATACTGGTGTTATGGGTGCTACTGGTGCAACTGGCAGCAACGGTAACGTCGGTGCCACAGGTTCTACCGGTGCTACAGGGAGTACCGGCATCCAGGGAAATATAGGAGCCACTGGCCCAACCGGCGCCTTAGGAACAAATGGCAACACAGGTAGTAATGGCGTTACAGGTGTTACCGGGATTACCGGCCCAACGGGTTCAATCGGAACACCGGGCACTACTGGCCCCACAGGTATTACCGGTGCTACTGGTCTAACCGGAGTAACTGGCGACAATGGAGTAACCGGCCCAACCGGCGCTAATGGTACATTTGGCATTACCGGCGTTACCGGTCAAACTATTTATAACAACGGCAGTGGTTTTGTTGCAACAAGCAATTTGTACAATTCGGGCCAAAGCGTGGCTATCAATACTGTAGGTGCATCTGCAGATTCAACGGCTATACTCGATATTACCTCTACTAAATCAGGTTTATTAATCCCAAGAATGACTAGTGCCCAGCGCACCGCTATATCTAACCCGGCTACAGGACTTCTTGTTTTTCAAACTGATTCAGCAAGTGGGTTTTACTTTTATAATAGTACAACCTGGCAATATTTAATGGCCGTTAGTTCGGGTGCAGCAAACAGCCAAACACTTATATACACTACAAAAGGATTTTAATAACAAAAGATGATTTTTATGAAAAGAGTAATATTATTCGCCGGCTTCCTGGCTATTTCTTTTTTGGGTATGGCTCAGAGCAATTTGCAATTTAGCCAGGTAATAAGAATAAAAAACACCGGCGCTAGCGCTACTAATACTTCTACTTATTCAGTGGGTTCAATAACAGTGCCTACGGGCAGTGTTTATAAAATCGAATCAGCTTCTGTTGTTCTAACCATTGGTAGCGGGGCCACCGCAACTATCGGGTCAGGCAGCCTGCAGTTATTAGTAGATGGGCAAGAGGTATATTTTACCGACCCAACCGGCAGCAACTATACATTTGCTGAAAGCAAATTTTTGCTACCCATGTGGCTTGGGCCTGGTACATATAGTATAGTTCTTGGTTTTAGTGCCGCAACCGGTACTGGCTTGAACTATACAACCGTCTTGAGCGGTCTTCAGTTTAATGTAGTGCAATAGTTTTTGTGACCTGTTATTAGGGGTGTTATTCCTTTTTAGAGGCCAGTTCCCCCATTTTCCATCCATAAAACACCAAATAAGCAAAGCAGAAAATAGGCACTACATAGGAGTGATGCACCCCAATCTGATCTGCCACAAATCCCTGGAACCATGGCACAATAGCTGCCCCCAAAATTCCCATAACCAAAAGCGATGAACCCTGGCTGGTATACTTGCCTAATTTATCAATGGCCAGTGTAAATATATTCGACCACATAATCGAGTTAAATAACCCCATAGCAACTACTGAAAACAATGCTACTTTACCCGAAGTGTTTAATACAATTAACAGCAGTAAGATGTTAATCAGCGAAAACAATATCAGCGTTTTCGCCGGGTTATATTGTGCAACTATAAACCCTATCGCCAGTATAAATAGGAAGGGAATATAAGGGAACACCTCACTTACCTCAAATCCCTTTATATGAAATATGTAAATCAAAAATGGAAATACCAAAGCCGGTATTACAAAAGCCAATAACATTTTTACTCCCCGGCTCAAATCGCTTAAAGCTGCGGCACCGGTAAATCTGCCAATCATAGCGCCACCCCAGTAAAGCGCTACAAATACCGAAGCCCGGGCAGGAATCAGGTTTGCAATTTCAGGCAAGCCAACAAAATTAGTCATCATACTTCCTACAGCTACTTCCCCGCCCACGTACATAAATATGGCAATCACCCCCAGCGAGAGTTGTGGAAATTTCAAAGCACCGGCCGGGTGCTCAACCTTTTCAGTATTAGTAAATGCAGGCAGTTTTATAAATCCAATAACGATTGCCACCAATAAAGTAATACTGGCAAATATCAGGTAAGGTAACTTAACGGCATCTGCACCTGTTGCGCCCTTTGCAAAAACTTCGAATATCAGGTAACTTCCAATTACAGGAGCGATAGTCGTTCCTAACGAATTAAATCCCTGTGCAAGGTTCAATCTACCAGATGCCGTTTCCGGTTCTCCTAAAATAGCAACATACGGATTGGCTGCAATTTGCAGAATCGTAAAACCTAAGCCCAACACAAAAAGCGCTCCAAGGAAAAATCCATACAAATGAAATTGCGCTGCGGGGTAAAAAAGCGCCAACCCCAGTGCGGCGGTAACAAGACCAATAATCATCCCGTTTTTGTATCCTATTTTATTAATAGGGTCACCGGTTGAAGCCGAGATGAAAAAGTAAGTCAGCGAACCAATAAAGTATGCTATAAAAAATGCCGTTTGCACTAGCATTGCCTGCGCATAACTTAACGCAAAAACTCCTTTTAAATAAGGAATAAGTATATCGTTCATACACGTAATAAACCCCCATATAAAGAACAACGTGGTTACTACTGCAAACGGAAATTTTTTGGTCATTCGATCTATTTAGTACTTGGCCTATTAAATTAAGCGTCATTGCGATGTTTCCTCCCGCTTTACGCTGGAGGCGGCCCTGCGACGAGGCAATTCCGAAACAACTTGCTTCAACTTTGTATTTACTCTATTTTGGTTACCGGCACATCACTTTCCGAAGAACCCCAGCTTTTATTTGGTTCTGCGCTCATATTCAATTCCAACTCGCCACCGTTAGCAATATCAGTGTAATTGAAATAGGATTTGGTATAATTAGAACCGTTCAACTTTGCTGAATTGATATAAACATTACCCTTCAAATTGTTATTCGCCTTAATCGTAAAACTCTTACCATTCTCCAAATGAATAACCGCCTTGTCAACCACCGGCGAGCCTATGTCATAATGATCAGATCCCGGGCATACTTCATAAAATCCCAATGCACTTAAAACATACCAGGCACTCATTTGTCCGCAATCCTCATTGCCCGATAAACCTGCCGGTGCATCGTGATACAATTCATTCATTACTTTGCGTAACATAAACTGTGCTTTCCAGGGCTGGCCAACGTAATCAT
Organism: uncultured Bacteroidota bacterium; assembly: GCA_903861145.1. Classification (GTDB taxonomy): domain Bacteria; phylum Bacteroidota; class Bacteroidia; order Chitinophagales; family LD1; genus Bog-950. Next base: position 36,213 of record CAIOTH010000029.1, read on the forward strand.
ATTCATATGCCAGGTGGTGGCTGGGCTCATTGCCGTGTGCGTACTGGCCAATCATACCCGATATATCGCTTTGAGCATGTCCGTGCATTTTCGAGGGAACATTGAAAAGCGAATCTAGCATCCGTCCCATTTTTTCTTTGCCGCCCATCAGCTTAATTTCACCGGTCATATCCTGTGGCTCGTAAAACGAATACTGCCAGGCGTTGGCCTCGGTATAATCATGCGTAACTGCAAACGGGTCGAATGGCGATACAAAACTTTCTTGTTTTGGGCGCATAAAACCGGTGCTCGGGTCAAACAGGTTTTTATAATTCTGCGCACGCTTAATAAAGTAATTATAGTCATCAGTCTTCCCAAGTTTCTTGGCAAACTGTGCAATGCACCAATCATCATAAGCAAACTCCAATGTTTTCGAAACACTTTCTTCGGCGTCCAACATTTTAACGTATCCAAATTCCTTGTAACTGCCTAATCCACGGCTATTTTCCATAGCACTTTTCTTCATGGCGGCTAAAGCTTCATTGGCGTCAAAACCGGTAATGCCCTTCATGTATGCCTCGGTAATAACCGGCACACAATGGTATGCAATCATGCAATTAGTTTCGCAGCTCGATAATTCCCACACCGGTAGCAAGCCGCCCTGCTCGTATTGGGTTAAAAACGTTTTTATAAAATCTAACGAGCGCTTGCGGTCAATCAAAGTCAACAACGGATGCTCTGCGCGATATGTATCCCATAGTGAGAACACGGTATAATAAGTAAAGTCTTTAGTCTCATGAATTTTCAAATCACGCCCGCGATATTTGCCATCCACATCCTGGTAAAGATTTGGTGGAGTCATAACATGGTACATGGCTGAATAAAAAGTACGCATTATGGATTTGTCGGCACTCTCAATTTCAATTTTACTCAACTCTTTATTCCACTCAGATTTTGCATCACTTACCAGCTTGTCGAAATCCCAACCTGGTTGCTCCGCTTCAAGGTTTTTGCGTGCTCCTTCAATACTCACAGCCGAAATACCCACCTTGGCATAAATAACTTCACCCTCAGTAGTTTCAAAACTTACATAGGCCTTTAAAAAGCTACCGGTGTCGTGCTTGGCACCCTGTGCAAGCGCATTGGCCTTTACAATGCCTGACTGCTTAAATGGCTTCGAAAACTGGATAACAAAATACACGTACTGGTTATTGGCCCAGGCCTTGCTTAACCGCATACCACTTATTTCGTTATCACCCGTAATGTTTATTTCCCCTTGTTTTGCCCAATCGCGATGGGTTAGGTCTAGTATAATATTAGAAGAAGATGATTTGGGGAAAGTGTATTTGTGCAGCCCCGTTCGTTTTGTAACCGTCAACTCAACCTTCACTTTTGGCTTATCTAAAAAAACTGAGTAGTAACCCGGCGAAGCCTTTTCGTTGGCATGGGTAAAAGGAGAGGAGTACTGTTTATTTTTGAATTGTGGTTTTCCGACGGTTGGCATTAGCAACACATCGCCATAATCCGAGCACCCGGTACCACTTAAATGGGTATGCGAAAACCCGTAAATTACTTTATCCGAATAATGATATCCGCTGCAACCATCCCATCCCTTTAACCGCGTATCGGGGCTCAATTGCACCATACCAAAAGGCATTGTTGGCCCCGGGAAAGTATGTCCATGGTCGCCGGTGCCAACAAATGGATCGGCATATTGTGTATAATCTCTTGTTTGAGCCGAAGCAAGGAAAGCCAGGAATAAAAAGCCGGTAAGTATTCGGGTTTTCATAAGTATTGGGTTAAGACTTTAAACATGGCAAATTTTCAGTCAACAACAAAATATAAAATCAGGTCTGATGAATATCAATTCATCCTTCAATAGAAGTTGACTAAATTTACACAGTCCGCCATTGGTTTATGTTTGCGGTGCAATAGAATTATTCAATGCGATGAATACAGTTAGCCCTATTTTTAAAGACCCCCAACTTCAGTCTCTTTTCGAAGGCGAAGGCTTTGTAAAAGTGCCCCTGCTCAATTCGCAACAGGTTGATGAATTACAGAAGCTTTTTGATGAAACCAGCAAAGAGCATGCAGTAGTTAAAGGCCTACATCATACAACTACTGATACCGAAAGTCCCGAATTGATTTACAAAGTAGACGCCCGCATAAAAGAGATTTTTTTACCAGAGCTGGACAAACTTCTAATTGATTACAAAACCCTGGTCGGCAGCTTCCATATTAAAGAACCCGGCACCGGTTCTGCCACGGGCACACATCAGGATCCCACATTTGTTGACGAGTCCAAATACTGCAGCGCCAACATCTGGGTTGCTATGCATGATGTAGATGCAGGCAACGGCAACTTATATTTCGTAAATGGCTCTAATCGTGCCATTACTTCATTAAGGGTTACGCCCGGCTACCCAAGTTACTATCAAAGCTTCAGCAATTACCTTACCGAAACTGCTACTCAAGTCCCTTTAAAAAGGGGCGAAGCCGTTATCTTCAGCAATGCCACTATACATGGTGCTACCGATAACCTAAGTGATAAAATAAGACTGGCCTGCACACTAATGGTGTGCAACAAACCCGCCGATTGGATTTTATATTTTCAAGAAAAGAACGTGCCTAATGATAAAATAGAGAAGTACATTTTAGACCTCGAATCTTTTGTAACCATGCCCAAAGACGGGCGCCCGGTTAAAACCGCCTTTAGCGAATTCATATCATACCAATATCCTCAAATTACTAAAGCAGAGTTTTTGAAACGACTTGGTAAATCAGAAAAACCTAACGAAAATTACTTTAAAAAAATAATGAATATTTTTAGAGTGAAAGATTCTGTCTGAATAATCGAATCATCACCAACTGTATTTCTCTCGGCACTATGGAAACGATACCAACCCCAACTCAATACTATCACAATTTAGATGTGCTTGATAAACTCGGGTTCTGCACCCTTACCGTTTTTAACCAGGGTGAAATTGAACAACTGGAGGCCCTTTACCAAAGCAATTTCGGTAGCCGCGACGTAAAGAACCTCTATGCCTCTCATAACTCAAATCCTATCGAGCAAAGCCTGCAGGTTAGCAATCAGATACAAAATATAGTAAGTAATAAACTGCTGCAGGTTTTTCCAGACTATAATTATTTCACCGGCCACTTTATGGTAAAAGCAGCCAATGCCAACCACGAATTTGCCTTGCACCAGGATTGGAATATTGTTGATGAATCTAAATATAAAAGCTACCAAATCTGGATTCCGTTGCAACCTACTTATCCCGCCAATGGTGGCATGTTTGTTGTTCCGGGCAGCAATAAGTTCTTCAACAATTATCGTTCAGGCAGTTTCGATATTCCCCGTATACCATTTAGCGAAAAATTTAAACCCATTGTTACAGATTTAATAGTACAGCCGGGCAATGTATTGGTTTATCAAAACGCCCTGTTCCATGGTTCATACGGCAACAACACAGGCGATAACAGAGTTGTGGTAATAGTAAACTTTGTAGAGAAGCGCGCCCCTACTTACTACTTTCATAAAAGTACAACTGCCGGGTTGGCCGAACTCTACAACATCACCGGCGAAACCCTAATCCGCAACCTGACACAACTTGAAAAAGGAAACCTGCCGGATACTCTTCTGCTAGCCGAAACATTACCGGTGGGCTCACTCAATAATGCCAGCATCAGTCCCGATGACATTGAAATAAATTATAATAAATTTGTATCTAAAGTGCAGTAACAACCTACTGCTGGGGTTCGGCAGTATCCGCTGGCCGGTCCGAAATAATTTCCGGCACTTCGCCAACAACGTTCTCATCGTATATAGGAATTACGTCTTTAAGTTTTGGCAGCTCCTGGGTTGAGTTAATACCAAAGTAATCCAAAAATATCTGTGTTACTTTATACAAAACAGGTTTGCCCGGCATGTTCTCCATACGTCCTGCCACTTCAATCAACTCCTTTTCTAAAAGTTTTTCAACCGAGTAATCGCAGTTCACTCCCCTTATCTTTTCACATTCACTCTTGGTTATTGGCCCGCGATAAGCAATAATGGAAAGAGTCTCAAGCGCAGCAGTCGAAAGGCGCTTCTTCTCCTTCTGTCCTATAAAGGCAGCCACGGTAGTATGATAGGCGGCTTTGGTAAAAAACTGGTAACCGCCTCCAATTACACGTAATTCGAACGCAAAAATATCGCTATTAAATTTCTGTTCAAGGTCCTTTAGTATTTGCTCTACCACTTGTTCATCCAATGGGCTTGCCGGAAAAGCCTTGTTCATAGCCTGTACCAAATCAGCGGGTGTAACAGCCATTTCTGAACTGAACACTAGTGCTTCAATATGTTGGTGAAGGTTTTCCATCTTTGATGATAATGTATGGGCCGTCTTGCTACCCCAGAGTTCCATACTTAGGTCTTGATTCTAATATCCTTGTTACTTTCGCTAATTTACTTATTTCTCTTCCAAAGCTGCTGCACCACCCACAATTTCAAGAATTTCCTTGGTAATGGCTGCCTGGCGTTCGCGGTTGTATTGTATTTTAAGCTGGCGTATAAGCTCCTGTGCGTTATTCGTGGCGCTATCCATGGCCACCATACGCGCCCCATGCTCCGATGCATTGGTATCTAACAACGCTTTAAATAACTGGGTATTCAATATTTTTGGCACTAACTCCTCAAGTAATTGTTCCTTTTCTGGCTCAAATATATAATCGGCTTTAGCCTTACTTTTCTTCTTACCGGTGCTTGCTTCAACAGGTAAATACCTTTCAACCATAAATCGTTGGGTAGCAGCGTTTACAAATTTGGCATATATCACCTCAATTACATCATATTTCTCCTCGGCAAAACTGCTCATCAAAAATTCCGAAACCTTCTGCGACTTCTCAAACGAAATATTCTGCATCAAGCTAACGTTCTCGGCATTAAGGTTCAGGTCTTTTTCCTTTTTAAAGAAATCATATCCTTTTTTACCCACAAACAACATGCTTACCCCGCCTTTAGCTCTTTGCTCGGCATAGGTTTCATTAACCAATCTTCTGGCAGTTTTTATCAAGTTCGAGTTAAAGCCACCAGCAAGTCCTTTGTCGCTGGTAATCAATACAATAAGCACATTTTTTATCGGCCTCTTTTTATTGAAGCTTAATGAAGTTCCTCCTTCAAGGTTCTCCATAATATTGCTCAGTATTTCATTCAGCTTTTCCGAATAAGGACGCATTTGCAAAATTCTGTCCTGCGCGCGCTTTAGCTTTGAAGCTGCTACCAGTTTCATCGCCTTGGTTATCTGTTGCGTAGTATTAACCGACGCGATTCTTATTCTTACTTCTTTTAGGTTGGCCATTTCTTAAAATTGCGGGGCAAAAATAGAAGATTATGCAACACCAGCAAACCTAAAAACAAGAAGTTTACTGGGTCTTTTTCATTTGAACCTATGGAATGAACGACAGTCTCCTTAATTGGCTTTAAATAACCCTCCTGTGCAGCCAATAAATGTCTCTACGCAGGTTTGCCATCTATGCCATGTAGCCAACTTATTTATCTTTGAAACGTATGGCCAGGGCAATCCCGCAAAAAAAAGTATCTCAATTATCGCAAACACCTGCCGTTAAGTTTTGGCATAGTAAGCACTTTACCTCCTGGTTCATTTTTTTTGCTGCCTTCATCTTATTTGCAAACTCGATTAGCGGCGGGTATAACCTGGACGATGACCTGGTAACTATTAACCACCGGCTAACGTCAAAAGGCATTTCAGCCATCCCCGAAATCTTCACCTCCCATTATTTTCAGGATGACCAGGGCTACGCTTATGAATATCGCCCGCTGGTACTCACCAGCTTTGCTATCGAGCACCAGTTTTTTGGCGATAATGCGCACGTAAGCCATTTTTTTAACGTGCTTTTTTATGCGCTCACTTGCCTGGTGTTACTAAAGGTTTTGTTGAAATTATTCAAAAATTATTCACCGCTTTTAGCAGTTGCCATAACCCTTCTTTTTGTAGTTCACCCGGCTCATACCGAGGTGGTGTGTAGCATCAAAAACCGCGATGAGATTCTCAGTTTACTATTTGCGCTGCTAACTCTGCAGGCCGGCGTTAAGGCTACCGATTCACCCAAATGGTGGATCTTCCTGGTGCCTGTACTTTTTGCTCTTGCTCTTATGGGTAAAGGCACGGTTATATCATTTATAATAATTATCCCGTTGGCCCTGATTTTTTTTACCCCAGCAGGCTGGCGCACGGTTTTGTTAATAACCGCATTGTTAACCATTCCCTCTTTTTTTCTGTTAAGCCTAAGCAGCGTCTTCATCAAGATCCTTTTGCTTATTAATGCTATGGCCCTTGCAATGGTGGTTTACGCTGCGGCTAATTTCCACCTCTTTAAAAATGCGGCATTGATACGTGCCTATAATTTAAAGGAAGCGCTGTTTTCAAATTTATCCAACGATAAAACTCCATCCTCAACTGAAGAGCCATTTAAACTTTCAAATTTATCAAGTCGACTTGTAATGCCTGATAAGCACCTATTCGCGGCGGCTCCGGTTACCATAACTGTAGGGCTTACTATCGCATATCTTCTTTGCATTGCGCAGTTTCATTCTGCGGTTGCAATAATCCCGTTGCTTATACTACTTGTGTTGGCTTGGCGGGGGGAGGAGCGCTATTCCTGGTGGGCAACTATTATGATCGGCCTGTGCGCCACATTAAACATAGGCGTTCATCATCTTACTAATTATGAAAGAATAATAAGCGATCCCTACAGTGACCTGGTGGCCACCTATCTTGTTCTTAAAATGCTTTTTGGTAAAAAGAACATGTTTGTTCCCATGTTTTCTATTCTTATTCCTTTTGTAATTATTCACTTTTTAACCTTTGGCCGGTTTCATATTTATTACCTGTTTTTTTTATTTTTTGTAAACGAAAAGTATGTTTTATACCTGGTGCTGTTGGGTCATCTGGCAACCATGCTTTCGTTAGAGCGGTTTTCGCACCATCGTAGTTACTCTTTCGATTATATACGCATTGCCATACAAGTTGTGGCTTTGGTTTGGATTAAGTTCAATCGTGGCGTTAAGTTTCTGCCGGTAGTGTTTTTAGTTGTTGCGTTGGGGTTATTTCATTTTGTAGAGTTCGGTGCCGATCGCCAATTTAATCCGCGGCAAACATTATCAACGTTAGAACAAGCAAGCGAAAAAATAAATCCTCAAATTATCTCATCTCCTCAAGACCGGCCACTGATGTTTGTTGAACAGTGTATCGATTCCAGCACTTCAGCTTCAGTTAAATTAGGTACTTCATTCAGTATTCTGCTGCGCTATTTGGGTAAAGTTGTTATTCCATATCCTTTGTCTTTTTACTATGGCTACAAATACATTTATCCGGAAAAAATTACCGCAACTATCCCCTTAATTAGTGTTTTACTGCATTTGCTGCTCTTCTTAGTCGCCGTATTTTTGATTAAAAGAAATAAGATTATAAGTTTTGGCTTGTTGATTTACCTTGTTTCAATTGCCATATTCGCTAACTACCTCGAGCCCGTTGCCGGCATGTTTGCCGATAGGTTTTTATTAGTTCCCTCGTTGGGTTGGGCAATTGTGTTAATAGCTATCCTTCAAAAGGCGTTTAATGTTAACCTTGGCTTTCGAGACGAAAATTTGCTGCAACTACCTGCATCATTTCGATATTTATTTGTGGCAATCCTTGTAATTTATGGTGGATTCACCTTTTCACGAAATATGGATTGGCATGACGACCTTACTCTCATGAAACACGACATAAATGTTGTTCCGCAATCTGTTCAGGCGCAAAACCTGCTAGGCATCCATTTGCTTACAAACTCGTTTGCAATTACCGACCCCATTCCGCAAGCACAACAGCGTCGCGAAGCCATTGAGCATATTAAATCCGCTAATGCCCTTTACCCGGGGTTTTTCAATTATAATTACGATTTAGGCCGGGCCTATACCCTGTTAAATATGACCGATAGCGCGTTGGTTTATTTTAACGAAGCTTACCGTATAGATACCGCTTATCACGATGTACCTTTGAGCATAGCCAACATCTATCTGAGTAAAGGAAACTATAATGCTGCAATTCCTTATCTTATTAAAGTAATACAAAAAAATCCTACTGATTATACGTTGTATGCCCAATTAAGCTATGCTTATTTCAATCTTAAGCAGTTTGATTTGTCCATTCAAACAAACAAGCAAGCTGTCCGGCGTTTTCCTAACCAGGTTCAATCCTACATTAATATTGCCACTGCCTACGTTAATACCAATAATAACGATAGCGCAAAGGCCTGGTTAAACCGCGCTTTGATTGTAAGCCCCGGTAACCCCGATGTTTTCAATCAATTGAAAACATCTAAAATAGGCAATGCCCATTAACCAGAGTGATAGCACTTATTTGTCTTGTCACAAAGGTTGACGTAGAAACGGCTGTTTCAAAGTCACCATCTTATTGGCATAGGAATACGGTGGTTATATGCAACAATTATGGGGTTAACTTTGTCTTATAATCAAAAGGACCGTTTAGCGCTAACTCTAATCCGGTAGTTCTTTTATCCCGCGTAACTCCCCACTGCGAATAAAGAACTCGCCCCCCAAGCTGGCTAGTGATTTTGGTTTAATCGGCCTTTGTGTTTTAAGTAGTAGTATTATTTAGAGTTCGGTTTTTCACCCATGAAACCATACCTATTTGTCCTCATTTTTTGGGGCTGTACGTGCTTTTTGGCCGCAGCCAGATCTACCGGCTATGCTTATTCAAGCCGGTTTGATGCTAACATGGTTCAACCTGAAGTTTACGATACCTCCGTTTCATACTCCCAGGTTATTTCTCATCCAAATTCGGCCAGCCCGTTAACCGGCATATTACCCGAACCCGGTGCAAAACTTAATTATACCCAAATAATGTTTGATCACCCTCAGATAATCGGCGCCGATCAATATCTGGTAGAAGTAGCTTGGGACGATGGTAGTAATTTATTTAAGCGTGTGCTGGCTAAGCAAAAGGACTCATCTACCGCCACAATGCTCAGCAATTTCGAATTCGGAAAAAAATATATGTGGCGATATGCCGGCTTACAAAGCGGTAAAGAACTTGGCTGGAACGGCCCTTACAGTTTTGAAATTCTCAGTAGTCTATTTGTAGATAAAAATTTATTTAGAGTAAGGGTTTTGCAAAACGATAGCTTGTCAAATAGCGGCGGGCTTATAGTCTTGGATAAGTCTGGTACTATTATCGACCGCAAAGGCAATGCGGTATGGTTTTTACCACCCGACAACGGATACGGCGAAAAGCAAACAATCGTTACCCCTCCGGTCAATCCGGCCATGGGCGCTAAGGATTTGCTTGATTTGACGTTTACACCATTTGGCAGCTTAACTTTTATACGCGGTTTTGGCATCGGTACAAGTGCCGAGGAAAGAGATTTAAGAGGCAATATTCTTTGGCGTGCGCCCTCAAGAAATGATCGAAGCTTTGATTCTTTAAATACCCATTCCTCTTGTGAATATCATCACTGTTTTAAAAGATTATCCAGTGGTAATTACATGGTATTGGACAGGGATGTCGTCTTACTTGACATTACACAAGATAGTTCCTCTGCTGAAATTACAGCAACCAATTTTGCTAAGGTTAAGATCGGGTATGAAATAATAAAAGAGTTTGATCGAGATGGTAATTTGCTTTGGAGTTGGAGTTCAAAAAAATATTTTAATTTGACTGAATTGAGGAGTTTAGTAATAAGGAAAGCGGCTCAATCTTTGCGCAACCCAACAAATGGAGGACATATGAATTCATTTGACATAGATGAGTTAAACGGATTTGTTTATGCTGGTTTTAGGAATGCAAATAGAGTAATTAAGATAGACAAAAAATCGGGTTGCGTTGTCGGAAGTTGGGGTAATGATATCAGCTCACTGGGAGGCAATAACAACGATGATCTTTTTTCAAAGCAGCATGGAACAACACTACTGAGAGATGGTTCAATCGCCATTTTTAATAATAATCCGGAACAGATAATTACTTCAAACAAAAAGCCTGCTTCAAGCGTGCTGATTTTTAACCAGTTCGCTGACGACCCGACAAGTCGGAAAATCTGGAAGTTTGATTGCTCGCTCGACACGGGCAATAACATGAGCTTGACTGGTGGAAATGTAGATGAGCTTAAAAGCAACAACTTATTAGTTGGCATGGGTGATGTTAACAGGGTTTTTGAAATAACCCGGGGCAAACGAATTGTGTGGAGTGCCCTGATTGAAAGTTATGACCAAAAAGATTCTACCTGGCGTAAATTTTCTACCTACCGGGCTCATTATACCTCTTCATTATATCCTTGCTATTTCACTATTCAAACAAATTGCGATACGTTGAGCAAAACGGAACCTTCATTCCAAGTAAAGATTTTTAATGATGGAACCGAAAATGATTCATATCAGGTAGATATCAAATCTTTATCTGGAATGTACCAGGAGCAATTTTCAACCGTCGTTTTACCTTGTAAGAAATCAATAAGTTTTAATATAGAACCGGGCAATTTATCTATAGTAAACGATAAAATAGTGATCTTGGTAAAATCAAAAACCAATCCCGATTTTATAAGAACGGTTTATATTCCATATACTAGGTAAACTCGGGTCTTCCCTTGCTGGGCGCCAGTTTTACCCACCTTTTGCCCTATATAAAATGAATTTTCAGACTCACTACGCAAATAGGTTGCGTAGTGAGCGGTTAAATTTGAGTTTAAAACATGTAATGCAATTAGTACACATACCCATAAATTAAACACCCCCTGTCAATATTTTTTGCGGATAAGCAGTTGTGCAAACCGTAAATTTATATTGTAAAAGTCGGCAACGAAGAAATTGAGCTACTAATAGTGAGAACCTAAAATTATTCTGCTACAATACAAAATCAATCTCCATGGATTACTACTCTGCTTTTCGTCCACACATTTTCAATAATTTAATTACCACTATTAAATTCAACTAAATCCCTCCCTAAAAAAATGACACAAATTTCAAAAGAACTTAGTATAACACACTCTGCCGATAAGCTGATAGAGGAGTATTACCTGCAATCGGAAGCCATCATCGCAAAAGGCAAAGTTGCCGACCGCCTTTTAACACTTACCGAAACGAAGAAATTAAAGGAATTGGCGACTGCCATTAAGGGTTTAGAATGCACTATTAACCCAGGCGCAACTATGGCCATTTTTGCACGTTTTATGGATTACACAAATGAAATTGACCATAATTTTACCCTAAAATTAATGGGTTTTATGTCGAGCTACCTGCGTGATGAACTTAAAGTAGCCGTATCTACATGATAATCAAATGTTTATATAATTATACGCCTAAAAAAGTTTACAAAAAGTTTACACTTTCAAAAATTAATAACATGCTGCTACAAATTAAAAATACTGAACACGAGGACGACTATGTTGAGGCCGAACAGGATAAAAACAAGACCTGGGAGGCCAACCACACGGTAATTACCCGGGTAATGGCCAAATTGATACGCCAAAACGAACGAATGCCATCAAAAGCTGAAATTGCGGACGAAACGGGTTTGAGCCGACAAACAATTCACAAGCATTTAAAGCAATTCGGGCACGAGTCCCTGGTTGTTGAACAATTGGAGCAATTCAACTTTATGTCATCAAAGGTATTAGCCAAAATAATGGAATTATCAATGGATGGTGATGTAAGGGCCGCGCGGCTTGCACTTGAGATAATGGGTATTATTAATCCTTCCCGGAATAATATTGCAGGGCTAAAAAATCAAAGTACGCTTGAAAATGAAAATGCAACTTAATGCATCGCAAAGTGCAATACAAAGGTTATAAAAAAGAAACATTACTGCGCTTGTTTTTGTAATGACCTTTGTGCCCAACAGTATTGGGATTTGTGCTAATGGTATTTCTTTAATTTATCACCCCGTTCCTTATAAATTGAGGATAATTTTCAGAACCGGTATTTGTTTATTGGGTGTTTTTGAAACCTAAACTCATTTCGTCCGTTTTACAAGGGGGAAGTTGTTTGTTTCTTTGGCCGAAGTTGTGAATTATGACAACAACGCAACGCAATTAAGTGACTTTTATAACACAAAAAGGAATGTTAAAAAGTGTCTAAAAGAGTGCTTAGTTTTAGCTACAGATATATGGATAGTAAGGAACAAATAAATTCATTTTGCACAAGTTTAAATTTATTATTGCCTTAAAATCAATCATTTATGTAACAAGGCCAGCTTTTTATAAAACAAGGCATGGTAATTGTAAATAATAAGGTGCGGTATTAACAAAAAATATTTATTTGACGGAATGTTTTTAATGTTATAAATTGATGTATGACCTAAATAAATAGTTGGCCTGGTTGTAATAATAAGATGGATAATTTTTGGTTAAAGGTGATAATGTTTTAAATAATATAAATGAACTATAATTAATACCAGGCACAATGAATGAACTTTTTACTAATCCGCGATTATTTCTTGCCCTGCTGTTAGGTGTGCTTTTAACTTTTAGCACCCCTACAATTTATGCCCAATGTAGCTATAACGCGGCCGAGAGTACCACTGTTAACGGTAGTTGCTCTCCAACATGTAGTTCGCAAACTACCGCTGGCAGCAATGGCGTGGGCTCGGGTGCATACCGTTTTTATAGCGGCACCTGGACAACAGGCACCTGGTACCAGTTTGATCTTTCTAACGGCCCTGGCAACCTTAACTGCGCACAAGCTGCTTTCGCTAATAGCAGCAGCGGAGTTATTAGCGGCTGGGTGAACATATTGACAACTAACGGTTATCTGCAGGCCCCAAGTGGCTCTGCTTACGTTTTGGTTGAAACTGGGCGAAGTGGTAATTGGAACGGCACCTCAGCCCAATTAACTTATCAGGCGGCACAACCGGCCAATCCGGTCTGGAGTTCTCCTACAACCTCTGCCTGTGTTGGCACGGCTTATGCTTATACCGTAGGCGCCGTTAGTCAGGCTACCAGTTATAACTGGACCCTTACCAGTAATAGCGGCAATGTTACTTCCAATATGAGTTCATCTACTACCAGCCCTACTCAAAACATCACCTTTGGTTTAAGTTCGGGTACCACGGGCACAGTAGCTGTTTCCATCTCGGCAACCAATAACGGTACCTGTACTTCATCGGTAGTTGCTACTGGCACAATAACCGTAACAAAAACTCCAACAGCCACCATCGGCTATACCGGTAGCCCTTGGTGCGCATCACTTACCAGCGAATCTCCAACAACACTAACAGGTACAGGTGCATATACTACAGGTGTCACTTGGACTACTACCCCATCAACCGGTTTAACCATCAACAGTTCGGGGGTTATAAACCCATCCACAAGCACCTCTACGGTTACAGGCAGCACTTATACGGTAAACTATAATATTGCTGCGGCAGGTGGTTGCAGTGCGGTACTAGCAACAGCTTCGGTAACCGTAGTGGCAATGCCAACGGCTTATACCATAGGTGGCGGTGGCGGCGGGTGCTCCGGCTTATTGGGCAATTCCATTACCTTATCTAATTCCCAAACCGGTGTTAATTATCAGTTAAACAATACCAGTACCGGCCTTGTAGGTTCTACCCAGGGGGGCACAACTGGTTCAGGGCTTTCATTTCCAGGTGCCACTTCGGGTACATTTAATATCATCGGCAAAACTGCATTAGGGGGTTGTTCGGTTACCACAGCGGGTACGGTCACCTCAACGGTAATTACGCCTACAGTAATTAATACCGCACCGGCTTCTATAACCTCCGGCAGTGTTATTATGAACGGAACTGACTAATTTATTTTTTGAATACCACTTGATAGTTATTATAAGAATGAAGATAATTTTACATAATATGGAAAAATTTTTGACCCGCACCTTCAGTCCATTTGCTCAATTTAAAGCGATTCTTTTGGCGGCAACCAAAGGTTTTGTACGGCCCACTAAAACTATAAAATTAGCGTGGCAAAACTTGTGGGGCATAAAAGCAATTGGTAAAAACACATTCGTGTCGCGCTTTGTGTTTTTAATAACCTGCTTTATCGGTATTAACGCATATTCTCAAACAACCGTTAATTTACCTACTTCAGGCGCCGCAACCGCAAATCCTGCTGGTAATAACATTACTATATTTGATAATGGTGGCTCAGGCAGTAACTATAGCAATAATGTTAGTGGTTATATTGTTTTAAATTGTAATGCGGGGCAAACTATAAGTATATACGGTTTATATTACACTGAGAGTGGTTATGATTATCTTAACGTATATACCGGTAGCGGAACCGGGGGGACTCAAGTAACTCACGCAAGCGGAAGTGGGTGGTATAGCTATACTGGTGCCTCGGGTACAGCACTTACGGTGCAACTTACCTCTGATGGTTCCAACGTCTCCAACGGTCTATATTTACTTGTAACATATTCAACCACACCTACCCTTAACGTGCCAACTGGTACCAATAACTCTGTTACTTGTGGCACCAGCACTGTTTTATTTCCTAACAATGGTTCAGCTAGTAATTATAGTAATAGCGATAATGGTTATACAGTGTTAAACTGTAGTGGTTCGGGGCAGGTAAGCATCAATGGTATATATAATTGCGAATCGGGCTATGATTATGTCAAAATTTACAGTGGTTCAGGCACTGGTGGTACTTTGCTGGGAAGTTATAACGGTAGTGGCAATATCAGTATTACCGGGGCGGTAGGCACACCGCTTACAGTTCAGTTTACATCCGATGCCAGTGTTAATTATAGCGGGTTCGCTTTATACGCAAAGTATATCGCCAATTGTTGTACCAATCCCAATGTAACCGGGCTTACAGCCTCAGGGGCGGCAACTTGTACCGGTTCGGGTGCAACTGTAACAGTGTCTTCACCTACCAGTAACCTTGCATCCGGCACCTATACCGTAACCTATAATGTAAGCGGTACCAGTACTGTAGCTTCAACTACGGCTTCTATGGTTTTTACCGCAGGCAGTCCGGGTACAGGTACTTTCACTACTTCGGCTTTAACCGGCACAGGTACCAATAACCTTGTCCAAATTACCAACCTATATATTACAGCTACACCAACATGTAATACTACATTATCTTATACTGCACCTGCTTTCACTACCACTGCGCCATCAACCGCACCAACCGCTATTACAGGCGGAGGCACATTGTGCACAAGCGGCACCTTGACTGAATCGGGCGGCGCGCTTGCAACGAGTGCCACCTATCAATGGGGCACGGGTAGCACAATAGGCACCAGCCCAATTTCAGGTGCTACAGCTAGTACCTATTCAGCCACGGCAACCAATACTTATTGGGTATCGGTAACGGGCCCCGCACCTTGCAATGGTGCTTCCAATGCGGGCGCTACAACAAGCGTAACTATCAACACGCCATCAACCGCGCCAAGCAGTATTACGGGCGGCGGCGCCCTCTGTACAAGCGGCGTGCTAACTGAATCAGGCGGAGCCCTGGGCACCAGTGCCACTTACCAGTGGGGCACTGGCAGCACGGTAGGAACCAACCCGATCTCAGGAGCAACAGCCAGTACCTATACAGCAACAGCAACCAATACTTATTGGGTATCGGTAACGGGCCCGGCACCCTGTAATGGTGTTTCCAATTCGGCTGCTACTACGAGTGTAACTATCAGCACTCCATCAACAGCGCCTAGCAGCATTACGGGTGGAGGCACATTGTGTGTTAGCGGTGTGTTGACTGAATCAGGCGGCGCGCTTGGTACTGGTGCCAACTATCAATGGGGCACTGGCAGCACTATAGGCACAAGCCCAATCACCGGTGCCACAGCCAGTACCTATACAGCCACCGCAACCAATACTTATTGGGTATCGGTAACGGGCCCGGCACCCTGCAATGGTCTTTCCAATTCGGCTGCTACTACCACTGTAATCATTAACACCACCGAAACTTTGCCAACCCTTGCAGTTTCGGCAACGGGTTATACGGCAACTACTGTAAACACCGCTAACGATGCAATAACAGTATGCCCTGCTGCTACCGTAACAATCACCCCAACAGGCGGTAACGGTAGCTTTGTTTATTACATTGGCGATAACACCGACCAGTTAATTGAATGGAAATTAATGAACGGTGTTACCCAGGCCGGGGCATTTACGCAAGCCTTTAGCAACCCCGGTTATTACTTGATTGAAGTATTTGCCACCAACGCATGCGGCACTACTACGGGTAATAATTATGCCCAGGTTGAAGTAGCACCGGTGCAAGCGCCGGTAGTTACACCAAGCCAAACTATATGTTCGGGCACAGCGCCATCTACTGTATTAAGTGGTTCGGCAGGCTCATTAGGTATCGGCGGCTTTGGAACAGGTACAACCGCTATTACTTATCAATGGCAACAATCTACCGATAATGGCCAAACCTGGTCAAACGCTACGGGTACAAGTACCTCATCCAGCTACACTGCGCCTTCATTAACGCAAACAACACTGTATAAACGCCAGGTAATCACTACCGGGCCTAGCGCATGTACCGTAACGCAGGATGGTGAATTGGTAACCTGGTCCGCAACCAGTACAGGCGCTGCCGCTGGCGTTTATAGCGGGGTATATTCCCTCATAAAATTAGTGGGCGGCACCGCTGCCTGGAGTCCTAATAACGCCTGGGGTATAACTACTGAACAGATTACTAACAACGGTGGTTATGTATCGGCTGTAATGGAAGACAACAACTATTATCAAATGCTGGGTTTGTTTTCAACTAATGTAACCCCACCAGCCCCCGACTATGCTACCAATGGTACTACTGCTACAGCCATGCCGTATGCCATTTATCCTCAGGCCAACGGTACTATTTTAATTTTTGAAAATGGCGCGCAGGTGGGAGGCTCGTATGGCGCTTATAGCATTGGCGATGTACTTAAAGTAGCAGTAGTAAACAACAAGGTTCTCTACTATCAAAATAGTACGCTTTTATACACCAGCCTGGTTACGCCCACGCTTCCTTATTATGGAGTTGCCACTATTTATTCGCCCAGTGGTGGCTTTAAACTGGTAAGGGTATTAAATCCGGTTAAAATTACTGTTAACGCCACATCAACGGCACCAACCAGCATTTCGGGTGGTCCCACACTCTGCACAAGTGGCACACTTACTGAATCTGGCGGTACGCTTAGCGCGGGTGCCACTTATCAGTGGGGTACAGGTAGTACAATAGGCACTAGCCCCATTTCCGGTGCTACGGCCAGTACTTATACAGCCACGGCAGCCAATACTTATTGGGTATCGGTAACCGCAGGCACAACATGCCCGGGTGTTTCCAACGCCGGCGCTACTACTGCGATAGCCGCCATCAACTCGCCATCAACAGCACCCACCAGCATTAGTGGCGGGGCAGGTACTTACTGTGGAGTCACAGTACTGACAGAAGTGGGTGGCGCGCTGGCTACCGGGGCCAATTACCAATGGGGTACAGGTAGCACCGTAGGCACCAGCCCCATCGCTGGCGCTACATCAAGCACATACTCTGCTACAGCAACCAATACTTATTGGGTATCGGTAACGGGCCCTTCGCCCTGCAATGGTGCTTCCAATTCGGGAGCTACTACTAGTGTAACAATTACCGCCACTACTTATAACTCAGGTGGCTTTTATTATAGTACCAGCCCTACATTTACTCCGCCTACGCAGGGTATTCGGGTAGGCTCTACCGGCGCCGTTTCACCGTTGGGCGCTGTTTCGCTCGCTGTTTCTAATGGTACAGGTACGCCTATTAATCCATGTACAACATATTATTATACCACTTGGGTAGTGGTCAATGGCACTACCGATACTATATACGCCAATAGCCCTGGCGGCACTGGCGGGTATAAAAGCTTTACAACCCCTTCAGCCGGTTCGGGCGATGCCACACTTGTCTTAGCCTCAGGCTCCGCTTCCACCTCAGTATGTCAGGGTGGCTCTATGACACCTATAACTTATAATGTGGGTGGCGCAGGCTATGGTGCAACTATCACCGCCGGGGCGCTGCCTACCGGTGTTAGTTTAACCTATGTTGCCAATGCGTATAATAATGGCGGGGTTGCCACAATAAGCGGCATACCTACGGCAACGCCGGGCACTTATAATTTTACCATAGGCACTACCGTAAATTCTCCGTGTTCACAAGTAACATTAACAGGGTCAATTATTGTTGGTACGCAACCCACACTTACGGGGGTTACGCCTACAAGCATTTGCCCAGGCGGTACTGTAACAACAGGAATTAGCACCGGCACCGGTGTTAGTGGTGCCACATATACCTATAGCTGGACACAGGGCGGGGTAACTCAGTCAAGTACCACTTCTTCTTTTACCACTTCAACGGGTTTAGCCTCCGGGCAGAATTATACCTATGCGGTAACAGCCACTTCATCAGCCACCGGATGTGTAGCCTCGGCTTCTCAATTGGTATCAGTGGCTAATCAACCCACATTGGCGTCCATAACACCTACGGGTATATGTCCGGGTGCTACTTTGTCTACTTCTATTGCAAGTGGCGGCGCTACAGGGGCAACTTATATTTACAGTTGGAATAATGGCTCAACAAACGTTCAGAATGGTGCTTCAGCTTCATATACTACTCCATCCAATTTAACTGCTCCTAGTACTCAAACTTATAATGTAACGGCAACCTCATCTGCTACAAATTGTACGGCAACCATATTGAGCCAATCAGTAACTGTATCAACAGCAGCTTCACTTTCGGCCATAACGCCTGGCAATATATGCCCTGGCGGCACACTGTCCACCGTTTTAAGCGGTGGTGTTAGTGGTACCGGGCCTTCATATACCTATAGTTGGACACAAGGTGGTGTAACGCAATCAAGCACTGCTTCTTCATTTACTACTTCTACCGGTCTGTCTACAGGGTCTTATACCTACGCAGTAACGGCCACATCTGCTTCTACGGGTTGTGTTGCCTCTGTTAGTACAAATGTAACAGTGGCGGGGCAGCCAACACTGCAAATCACACCTGCAGCCATGTGCCCTGGTGCCAATGTGAATGTTTCCATTACAAGCGGCGGGGCATCGGGTGCAGCATATACCTATAGCTGGACCCAGGACGGAACAACGGAACCTTCCAACACTTCAAGTTATAATACAACAACTACCTTAAGCGTAAGTAACCATATATATGATGTAACAGCTACGTCTTCAGTTACAAACTGTGTGGCCTCCGTTACTGCAACGGTAGCGGTAGATGCCCAACCTACTATAGCTGCAATAACACCAACAAGTATATGTCCCGGGGGCACACTGTCCACCTCTGTTTTAAGCGGTGGTGTACCGGGCGATGTTTATACCTATAGTTGGACGCAAGCAGGAACAACGGTTCAAAATACGACGTCTGCTTCATATACTTCTTTAACCAGTTTATCGTCCGGTGCGTATACCTATGCGGTAACGGCCTACGATCTGACAACAGGCTGCGGTGCCAGTCAAAGTGCATCGGTAACGGTTGCAACCCAGGCATCACTCAGTGCAATATCGCCTACAACTATATGTGCCGGCAACGCTATCTCCACTACGTTAAGCAACGGAGTTACAGGTCTCAGCTATACTTATAGCTGGACACAGGCCGGAACGACTGTTCAGAATACTTCTTCTGCTTCATATACCACCTCAAGTGGTTTAGCTTCAGGCTCATACACTTATGCTGTAACAGCTACAAGTTCTAGCCCATATGCATGTACTGCTTCAACAAGTACGTCTGTATCGATCACCCCTAACGCAAGTATCGCATCAGTTACAGGTTCTTCCCCAATATGTATTAGTGGTACGACTACCTATTTAGCCAACACGATAGTAACAAGTGGTGGCACGGGCGCATGGAGCAGCGATAATACAGCAGTGGCAACAGTCAATTCATCGGGTGTAGTAACAGGTGTTACCGCCGGCACAGCCAACATAATATACACCGTAACCGGTGGATGTGGTGGCACAGCTACCAAATCGGCCAATATAACTATCAGCCCTAACGCAAGCATAGCATCCGTTACGGGTTCTTCTCCAATATGTATCAGTGGTACGACTACCTATTTAGCGAACACGGTAGTAACAAGTGGTGGAACGGGCGCATGGAGCAGTGATAATACAGCAGTAGCAACAGTCAATTCATCGGGTGTAGTAACAGGTGTTACCGCCGGCACTGCCAACATAATATACACCGTAACCGGTGGATGCGGTGGCACAGTAAGCAAATCAGCCAATATAACTATCAGTCCTAACGCAAGCATAGCATCCGTTACAGGTACTTCCCCAATATGTATCAGTGGTACAACTACCTATTTA
>CAIOTH010000030.1 GCA_903861145.1 uncultured Bacteroidota bacterium
GGTTCAGCTAACGGGGCAATCTCAGTAAGTGTAACCGGTGGCACTACACCATATACATATAGCTGGAGCACAGGTAGCGGCGCAAGCAGCATAACCGGCTTAAGCGGAGCAACCTATACCTTAACAGTAACCGACCAGGGCAGCTGTTCAGTAACAGGCAGCTATACAGTAGCTGAACCTGCAGCACTTAGTTCAACAGTTACCGGCAACAACGTAACCTGCCATGGAGCAGCTAACGGCAGCGCTACAGTAGCAGCAAGTGGCGGCACAAGTCCTTACACTTATCTGTGGAGCAACTTTAGCAGCACCCCAACCATTAACGGATTAAACGGTGGCACTTACTATGTAATCATCACCGATAACCACGGTTGTAACAAACGCGATTCAATTACATTAACTGAACCTGCAGCACTTCAGCTTAGCACAACGGTAACCAACTCATCTTGTAACGGCGGCACAGGTAGCATCAACTTAACGGTAACCGGCGGCACAACAGCATATACTTATAGCTGGACAAACGGAGCAACGACACAAAACATCAGTGGAGTAGCGGCGGGCACCTACACAGTAACAGTAACCGATAACCACAACTGTACTGCAACAGCTAGTGCAACCATCACTCAACCTGCACCACTTGTAATCGCAAGCGATTCGATTACCAATGTAACCTGTCATGGTTCAGCTAATGGAGCAATCTCAGTAAGTGTAACAGGTGGCACTACACCATATACATACAGCTGGAGCACAGGTAGCGGCGCAAGCAGCATAACCGGCTTAAGCGGAGCAACCTATACCTTAACGGTAACCGACCAGGGCAGCTGTTCAGTAACGGGTAGCTACACGGTAGCCGAACCTGCAGCACTTAGTTCAACAGTAACAGGCAACAACGTAACCTGCCATGGCGCAGCCAATGGCAGCGCTACAGTATCAGCAAGTGGTGGCACGAGTCCATACACTTATCTGTGGAGCAACTTCCTGAACACTCCAACTATTAATGGATTAAACGGCGGCACTTACTATGTAATCATCACCGATAACCACGGTTGCAATAAACGCGATTCGATCACATTAACTGAACCTGCAGCAATAGTTCTTAGTAATAGTGTAACTAATGCAAGTTGTAACGGAGGAAACGGCTCTGTTAACTTAACAGTAAACGGCGGCACTACTCCATACACTTATAGCTGGACAAACGGCGCAACTACACAAAACATCAACGGAGTAGCAGCGGGCACATACACCGTAACCGTAACCGATAACCACAACTGTACAGCTACAGCCAGTGCAACCATTACCCAACCGGCACCACTTGTAATCGCAAGCGATTCGATTACCAATGTAACCTGTCATGGTGGTGCTAACGGTGCAATCTCGGTAAATGTAACCGGTGGTACAACACCATACACTTATAGCTGGAGCAACGGAAGCAACGCAACAGGTATTACGGGATTAAGTGGTGGCACTTACACCTTAACTATAACCGATCAGGGCGGATGTTCAGTAACGGGCAGCTACACAGTAGCTGAACCTGCGGCACTTAGCTCAACAGTAACCGGTAACAACGTAAGCTGTCACGGAGCGGCCGATGGCAACGCATCGGTAGTAGTAAGTGGTGGCACAACGCCATATAGTTACTTATGGAGCACGTTTGCAATAACGCCAAGTATCAGCGGATTGAGCGGCGGCACTTACTATGTAATAGTAACCGATGCCCATGGATGTTCAATACGTGATTCAATCATCATTAACGAATCACCGGCCATAGTATTAAACACTACAGTAACCAATGCATCATGCTTTGCAGGAACAGGCAGCATCAACTTAACAGTAGTAGGTGGTGCAACACCATATACCTATAGCTGGACCAACGGTGCTACCACCCAAAACTTAACCGGTGTAACAGCAGGCACTTACAGTGTAACCTTAACCGATCTGCATAACTGTACAGCAACAGCAACGGCTACTATCACTCAACCTGCACTTCTGGTAATATCAAGCGACTCGATTACCAATGTAACCTGTCATGGCGGTGCTAACGGCGCGATATCAGCCGATGCAACAGGCGGCACAGCACCATACACTTATAGCTGGAGCAACGGAAGCAACGCAACAGGTATTACAGGATTAAGTGGTGGCACTTACACCTTAACTATAACGGATCAGGGCGGATGTTCAGTAACAGGAAGCTACACGGTAGCTGAACCTGCAGCACTCACCTCAACGGTAACGGGCAACAACGTAAGCTGTCACGGAGCAGCCGATGGCAACGCATCAGTAGCAGTAAGTGGTGGCACAACGCCATATAGTTACTTATGGAGCACGTTTGCAATAACGCCAAGTATCAGCGGATTGAGCGGCGGCACCTACTATGTAATAGTAACCGATGCCCACGGATGTTCAATACGTGATTCAATCATCATTATTGAAGCTCCGGCATTAGTATTGAACACCGCGGTAACCAATGTGGCTTGCCACGGCGGAACAGGCAGCATCAATCTGTCAGTAACCGGCGGTGTTAATCCATATACTTATAGCTGGACCGGCGGAGCAACTACTCAAAACATTATCAAACCTGCCGGCACATATTCGGTAACAGTAACCGATTCTCGTAACTGTACTGCAACAGCCAGCGCAACTATAACGCAACCTGCATTACTTCTCATGTCAGATAGTATTGCTAATGCTACCTGTAACGGTGCTGCTAATGGAACTATATCGCTTACACCTTTTGGTGGAACAGCGCCATATACTTACTTATGGGCAAATGGCGATACCACCCAGCATATTAATTACCTAACAGCAGGCAACTACTTTGTAACCGTAACCGATCATAATGTTTGTACAGCGGGGGCAAGCTTTACAGTAGAGCAACCAGCACCATTGGTTCCAACAGTAGTTGGCACAGACGTTACGTGCAACGGAGTGGCTAATGGAACGGCTTCTGCTTCAGTTACGGGCGGCACATCACCATACACTTATTTATGGAATAACTTCAGGCGGACTTCAAGCATTTCGGGCCTGGCCGCGGGAACTTACTTTGTTATCATTACCGATGCCAACGGTTGCAGCACCAGCGACTCAGTAATAATTAACCAGCCTACTGCAATTGCGGTAGCTATGAGAACCACCAACGTTACATGTTTCGGCACATCAACCGGCGCTGTTTCGTTAAGCGTAACCGGTGGAACACCGGCTTATACCTTCTCGTGGAGTAACGGTGCTACTACTCAAAGCATCACCGCATTACCGGCCGCAACATACATTGTTACGGTTACTGATAATCACGGGTGCTCAGTTGTTGATAGCACAATTGTTACACAACCTAACCCACTTGTGGCTACCGGCAATGTTACAAATGTTCATTGCACCGGCTCAAGCGATGGCTCTATTGAACTTAACGTTTCGGGTGGTGCTGCTCCATATGTCTATTCATGGAGTAACGGCGCTACTACGGCAAGCGTTGAGGGATTGGCTGGTGGCAGCTACGCTGTAACTATTACAGATTTTAACGGATGTTCTACAACACTGTCATTTAACATCAGTACTCCGTCACCAATTGTTTCTTCAGTAACAAGCACTGATATTGCTTGTCATGGTACCGGCGATGGCTCTGCCAGCCTTACTGTAAGTGGCGGAACACCTCCTTATTCATTCTTATGGTCTAACTTCCAGATAACCCAGAATATTTCAGGATTAAGTGGAGGTATCTATTATGTAATTATTACTGACTCGGCCGGTTGCACTCATCGCGATTCCGCAATAGTAACCGAACCAAGTCAAATATTTATTACGCCTACGGTTACTAATATTACCTGCTTCAATTCAAACAATGGTACTATTACTTTAACGGTAACCGGAGGAAGCCCTACTTATAATTTTGCATGGAGTAACCTTGCTACTACCCAAAACCTTACCGGTTTAGCTGGCGGTACTTATGTTGTAACGGTTATTGATGGCCATAGCTGTAGTGCAACAGCTTCTATAGTGCTCGGCAATCCGGCATCAATGGTTACCAACTTTGTAGTGCATAATGTGTTATGCTACGGCGAGAGCAACGGTTCAATTTATGTAATACAATCGGGTGGCGTGCCTAATTATCATTACACCTGGAATACTACTCCGGTTGATACCACACAGGATATCAACGGCCTTGCTGCAGGTACGTATATTGTAACTGTAGTGGATAATAACGGCTGTACCAATATAGATTCTGCCACGGTGATTCAACCGGGTCAGCTTTATACTTCTGGTGTAGTTAAAAATGTAACATGCCATGGCGATATTGATGGTGCCGTTATTATTGTTGTATACGGCGGAACCCAGCCATATATTTACAGCTGGTCAAACGGCCCATCGACGCAGGATATTTACAACCTTCCTGGCGGCAATTACTTTGTTACTCCAACTGATGCCAATGGTTGCCATGTTGCATCACTTTATGTGGTGCAGGAGCCAGCGGTTTTAGCGGCTACCCTAACGTCTACTAATGTTACCTGCTTTGGTGGCTCTAATGGAACTGCGGTGGAAAGTGCCAGTGGAGGCTCAACACCTTACGAGTTCCAGTGGAACGATTTCTACACTGATTCAGCAAGAACCGGATTAAGCGCCGGTAGATATGTGGTATTACTAACCGACTCAAATGGCTGTCATTTGTACGATAGTGTTAACATTACCCAACCTACGCAGATTCAAATTATCGGAACTGTATCGAATGCAACTTGTTTCAATACGCCTACCGGTGGTATTAATATTTCAGTATCTGGTGGAAATCCTGGCTATACTTATTCATGGACCAGCGGCCAAACTTCTCAAAACGCTACGACCTTAACCAGTGGAGAATACACAGTTTCGGTTACTGATCAAAGCAGTTGTATTGTTACAGATAGCTTTGCGGTTACCCAGCCTGACCAGATATTCCTGACGATGTTAACCAACATGCCTAGTTGCTTTGATGGTATAAATGGCTCGGTTTCGGTAGTGGCTGAGCAAGGTGTTCCACCATATACTTATCAATGGAATACCAACCCGGCTCAAACCACTCCAACGGCTGCTGAACTTCATGCCGGCTCTTATACGGTTACGGTAACTGACTCAAAAGCGTGCAGCGTATCGGGTGTTCAAACACTTGCGCAACCCGATTCTATATTGGTGAATACTAACGTAACCGCTGCGCATTGTTTCAACACAGCTTCAGGCGAGGTAGTAGCTACTGTTATAGGTGGTTCAGGTCCGTTTATATACTTGCTAAACGGTATTATGCAATCATCCGATACCTTCAAAGGTTTATTACCGGGTAATTATATCATTTTGGCTACCGACCTGAATGGTTGTGATGGACAAGGCTCGTTTAAGGTTAATGCGCCTGGCCAGATAAGTGTAAGCTTAAGCGTTACCGACCAGATAATATTAACAGGTATGAAAACCCAGTTAATTGCAAGTGCAGTTTCGGATACTACAATTACCCATTATTTCTGGAGCCCGCTTGTTCTTGATTCTGCTTCAGTTTTTGATTTTAGCAACTGCGGGGATTCAACCGATTGCTCATCACCTTACATTATGCCTCCGTTTACCAATGTATTTACAGTAACTGTTGAAAATGCCGATTCTTGTTTCGCATACGACACCATTACTGTGATTGTAAACAAAGAAGCATCGTTATTTATACCAACCGCATTTACACCTAACAACGACGGGTTGAACGACAGGTTTACCTTCGATATTTTAGGCGCTACTACTGTAGAAGTAAGTGTGTTTGACAGATGGGGCGAGAGGGTTTACTATAACCCGGCTCAAACCAATGGGGTAAATACGACAAATGCATGGGATGGAACCAAAAATGGCAAGCCAGCACCTGAAGATACTTACGTATATCAACTCCGCATTACATATTACAACGGAAAGCTTGTTGACAAAGCAGGCACCATTACCGTTATCAGGTAGTACAGCAATGTAATATTCATACGCACATCTTGGTTTATAACCAAGATGTGCGTATTTTCGTGCCGACACTTTATCAATTTAATATTAGGTATACATGAGTAAAAAACTTTACCCAGTCCCCTCGGCGTTTGTAATGGCTAAGAACGTTTTACTGATAGTTTTACTATTGGTATCTGCTATATACACGCAATCATTGGCTCAATGTAGTGTTGGGCCCGAAAGCAATCCTCTACCAATTAACCCTGTGGCCTGCAATAACGGGTCATTGTCGTTAGGCTCAGGTGCGTATTATACGCTTACAATTAATGCAAATACTTATTATAACTGGACATTTGCCACTGGTAGCGGATGTATTAACGGCTTTTGTGCAACGCCCCAAAATGGTAATGCGGTAGGCTTTACTACCAACCAAACCAATTGGTTTTCCGGTACAACTACTTCACTATTAATTAGTTCTAGCCGCAACGGCTGTTATAATGGGACATCTTCGGTAATGACTTATCGCTTTAGCCAACCTACGGCTACTGCCGCTGCTGCTGCCCCTACCCCTATATGCCAGGGTAGCACTTTGAACTTAACAAGCACAACAACAAATGCCGCTACTATTACCTGGTCGGGCCCTTCGTATTCGGGTGCAGGTAATAATACTACCGAAACTAATATTCAACCTGCTAACGCAGGAATTTATACCGTTACCGCTGATAACTCGGGTTGCACCGCTACGCGTAATACGGCTTCTGTTACTGTTAATGCCACAGCTACTGCAATTGCGGGGGCAAACCAAACCATGTGTTCTTCTTCTGCCTCTGTTGGCATTACAGCTGCAAGTGCCACAAACGATGCCAGCGTAAGTTGGGCCAGCAGCGGTACAGGTACATTTACCAATGGCACAACTATAACCCCTACTTATAATCCAAGTGCTGCCGATATTACCGCGGGCTCGGTTACCTTAACCCTAACCTCACACGGTAACGCGCCATGTGGTAACGTAACCTCAACAAAAACTTTAACTATTGTCGGTTCGCCTACAGCAGGTGCAGGAGCTAACCAAACGATGTGTTCAAGTGCCGGGGTGGTTTCAATTACCGGGGCAACTGCTACTAATACCGGCGCGGGTATTAATTGGACTACCAGCGGTAGTGGCGTATTCACTAATGGAGCTACCTTAACCCCAAGCTACACTCCCAGCGCCGCTGATATTACTGCGGGTTCAGTTACTCTTACTTTAACGGTAAATGCAACTCTACCATGCGTTGCGGCAACCTCTACAAAAACATTAACCATTACAGCAGCGCCCACGGCATCGGCTGGTACAAATCAAACAACCTGCTCAAATTCAGGAGCGGTCAGCATTACAGGCGCGAGCGATAGCCATGCGGTTTCAGTGAACTGGACATCATCCGGAACGGGGACTTTTACCGGTGGCGCCACTTTAACGCCTACATATACACCCAGCGTGGCTGACAATACTGCCGGCAGTGTTATACTTACTTTAACGGTTACCGGTACTGCACCATGTACCACTGCAACTTCAACCAAAACCTTAACTATTACTGCAGCTCCAACTGTTGGTGCAGGTGGCAATCAAACTACCTGTTCGAGTGTTGGCGCGGTGAGCATAACCGGGGCAACTTCATCTAACGTGGCAAGCGTAGCGTGGACAACCAGTGGAACAGGATCTTTTGCCAATGGCAATACCTTGGCACCAAGTTATACCCCAAGCGCAGGCGACATAACCGCAGGATCCGTAACGCTTACCTTAACCGGTACCGCTAATTCGCCATGCGCCAACGTAACTTCAACAAAAACTTTAACTATTGTGAGTGCGCCTGCACCTAATGCAGGAGCTAATGAAAGCACTTGTTCAACATCGGGTGCCGTTAGTATTACCGGTGCAAGTTCACCAAATTCAGTTAGCGTAAACTGGACCAGCAGCGGAACAGGAACTTTTACAGGTGCAACAACATTAACACCAACCTATACCCCAAGTGGAACTGATATTACAGCTGGTACCGTTACGCTTACTTTAACGGCTACGGGAACAGCTCCCTGCACCACGGCTAGCTCAACAAAAACTTTAACCATAACTGCAGCGCCAACTGTTGCTGCAGGTGCAAACCAAACAACCTGCTCCAGTGTAGGTGCGGTGGGCATTACCGGTGCAAGCGATACGCACGTAGCCAGTATTATTTGGACCACCAGTGGTACCGGAGCCTTTACAAATGCAACTACCCTTACACCTAGTTATACCCCAAGTGCCGGCGATATTACGGCAGGGTCAGTAACCCTTACATTAACCGGCACCGGAAATTCTCCTTGTGGCAATGTAACGGCTACCAAAACATTAACTATAGTATCTGCCCCTGCACCAAATGCAGGTGGAAACCAATCAACCTGTTCGACAGGTGGTGCGGTTACTATTACAGGTGCAAGCTCACCCAATTCGGTAAGCGTAAACTGGACAAGTAGCGGTTCAGGTACGTTTGCAGGTGCAAACACGTTAACACCAACCTATACCCCAAGTGGTGCCGATATAACTGCGGGTAACGTTACCCTTACCCTTACGGCCACGGGCACCGCCCCTTGTTCAATTGTTACATCATCAAAAACACTCACAATCACAGGGTCAGCTTCAGTAAGTGCGGGAGCTAATCAAACAACCTGTTCCAGTGTTGGTGCGGTTAGCATAACCGGTGCAACTTCCTCT
This sequence comes from uncultured Bacteroidota bacterium, assembly GCA_903861145.1. GTDB lineage: Bacteria > Bacteroidota > Bacteroidia > Chitinophagales > LD1 > Bog-950. The sequence continues at coordinate 8,648 of CAIOTH010000030.1, forward strand.
AATGTTTCGAGCGTAGTTTGGACAACCAGTGGAACCGGGGCGTTCTCTAATGGTGCTACACTTACACCAAGCTATACACCAAGCGCCGGAGATATTACAGCCGGTAGCGTAACGCTTACCTTAACAGGTACCGGAAACGCACCCTGCGGCAATGTAACTTCTACCAAAACCTTAACCATTGTTGCTGCCCCTGCTCCTAATGCAGGTGCAAACCAAACCACCTGTTCAAACGGTGGTGCGGTAAGCATTACAGGTGCAAGCTCACCTAACTCAGCAAGTGTAAACTGGACCAGTAGCGGTACCGGTACCTTTACCGGCGCAGCTACCTTAAGCCCTACTTATACACCAAGCCCTGCAGATATTACTGCGGGTAGTGTTATACTTACTTTAACCGCTTCGGGTAACGCGCCTTGCACTTCGGTTACTGCTACAAAAACTTTAACCATCAATGCCGCACCTACTGTAAATGCCGGCCCTGCGCTTTCAACCTGTGCAAATTCGGGAACGGTTAATATTTCGGGCGCAAGTGCTACTAATTACAGCAGCCTAAACTGGACCACAAGTGGCACAGGAACGTTTACTAATAGTACGACGCTTATTACCGGCTATACCCCAAGCAGTGCCGATACGATAGCAGGTAGCGTTACATTAACATTAACCGCTAATGGCAATGTTTCTTGTGCCGCAGTTACTTCAAACGTAATTCTCACAATTCATCCTCTGCCAACAGGCAGCATAACGGGTACAACATCAATTTGTAACGGCTCGCAGGCAACACTCACATTTAATCTTTTCACTGCAAGTCCGTTTAACGTTATTTACGATGCCGGTGCTAGCGTAATTACTGCCAATGGAATAACTAACGGCCATACTATTACCGTTTCGCCTTCGGTAGGCACAACTACTTATCAAATTGCATCTATTACCGATAATAACGGTTGTACCCGCTCAAGCAATTTTCAGGGTGGCGCAACGGTTACTGTAACACCGGTGCCTGTAGTTAGCTACTCTTCAACCCCTGTTTTGTGCAATGGAACCAGCACGGGCTCTATAACCATTGCTGCTACCAGCGGTACACCGGGCTATACTTATTCAATTGATAGTGGCTTGATTTACCAAGCCGGCAATGTGTTTAATAACCTGCCCGTAGGTAATGATTATGTGCTTGAGGTAAAAGATAGCCATGGGTGCACAGCTTTTTATGCATCAAACCCTGTTAGTATTACCCAGCCTGCGGCACTTACTCAAACCGATTCTGTATTCAACGCAAGTTGCTCGAATGTATCCGACGGCTCTATTAAAATAGTTGCCGCTGGTGGCGTTACTCCTTATACTTATTCTCTGAATAACGGCCCTTCACAATCTGGCAATACTTTTTCAAATTTAAGTGCAGGCAATTATATTGTAGGTGTTGAAGATGCAAATGGTTGTAGCGATACCACCCATATTACTATTACAAACACATCAATTATTTCTGCCACTTTATTAAGCCAAACCAACGTTTCGTGTTTTGGTGGATCAAACGGAGCGGTGATAGTTCAGTTAAACGGTGGTGTATCTCCTTTGACCTATTCTGATAACGGCTCTACTTTCCAAAGCTCTTCAACCTTTAACGGGTTAACGGCAGGAAGTTATGTTATTACATTACGCGATTCAAGAGGCTGCACAGACTTCATTTCAACTACAATAACCCAGCCAACGGCACTTGTGGCTAACGTTGACTCTGTTCACAATATTTCGTGCAGCGGCTCATCGCAGGGTTCAATTTACATCTCGGTAAGTGGCGGAACCACCCCTTATACTTTTAGCTGGAGCAACGGAGCTACTACCCAAAACGCTTCAAACCTTGGCGCAGGAACTTATAATGTAACTATTCAGGATGCCAAAGGTTGCACTACTTCTACCGGTGCTACTATAACACAACCTGTATCATTGTTTGCTAATGTGGCAACAGTTCATAATCTATCATGCTTCAACGATTCTTCGGGCTTTATCTATACCACTGCAAGCGGCGGGGTTCCTCCTTATAACTATAGCTGGAGTACAGGCGCCACCACACAGGATGTATCGGGCCTTCATGCCGGAACTTATACCATGACAGTGCAGGATGCCAATGGATGCCAGGCAAACATTACCCAGGCAGTTACACAGCCTACACAGCTTTCTTCAACTATTTCGGCCAGCAATGTTACTTGCAATGGAAACTCAAATGGCAGCGTAACCTTTAGCGTTAGTGGTGGAACTTCTCCGTACACTTATGTGTGGAGCAACGGGGCAACAACACAAAGCTTAAGCAATGTTGCCGGCGGAACTTATTCGGTTGTTGTGCATGATGCAAATGGTTGTTCAATTACCAACTCTATCAGCGTTATTGAACCCGCTGCAATTGTTTTAGATATTACAAGCACTAATGTAAGCTGCAATGGCGGCACCAACGGTACTGTTACAACTACAGTAACCGGTGGTTCAGGAACCATTATTTATACCTGGAGTAACTCGGCAACAACGGCTAACCTTACCAACGTAGGTGCCGGTACATATTCTGTTGTTATTACCGATGGCAATTTGTGCACTGCAAGTGCAAGCGCTACGGTAACCCAGCCAACCGCGTTGGTTTTAAACGGAACGGTATCGAATGTTTCATGCTCAGGTGGTTCTAATGGTTCGGTTGCTATAACAGTTAATGGCGGTGTATTCCCTTATAGCTATTCGTGGAGCAATGGGGCTACAACCCAAAACATAAATGGAGTTACTGCTTCTACTTATAATGTAACTGTAACCGATGCCAATCTTTGTTCAATTACGGCTTCGTTTACAATTACTGCACCATCGGCAATTACAAGCTCAGTGGTTGGTACCAATGCCACATGTCATGGCTCTGGCGATGGAACAGCTACGCTTACCGTAGGTGGCGGAACAGCTCCGTACTCATTCTTATGGAGCAACTTCGAAGCCACTCAAAACATTAGCGGTTTGAGCGCGGGCACTTACTATGTTATTATAACCGATGCAAACGGCTGCACAAAACGCGATTCGGTAATTATTACCCAACCGGTTGCTATTGTAGTTGGAATTAGCAGTACTGATGTTACCTGCAATGGTGGCTCTAACGGCACAGTTACAATTACCGTTAACGGTGGTATAGGAAACATATCCTACTCATGGAGCAACACTGCAACTACTCAAAACCTTACCAACGTAGGCGCAGGAAACTATACAGTTATAGTAACCGATGCTAATGGCTGTACCGCCAGCGCCAGCGCTACGGTTAATCAGCCGGCTGCTTTATTACTGAGCGGGAATGTTACTAATGTTTCTTGCGCCGGTGGTAACAACGGTGCTATTGATGTTACTGTTAACGGAGGAGTAGTGCCTTATACATATAGTTGGACCGGTGGTGCAACAACTCAAAATTTAAATGGCTTGTCAACAGGAACCTATTCGGTTACGGCCACCGATGTCAATTTGTGCACCGTTACGGCTTCGTTCAATTTAACTTCTCCAACTGCCATTACAAGTTCGATAGTTGGAACCAACGTTAATTGCCATGGTGCAGCTAACGGCACAGCCACGCTAACGGTAGGCGGTGGTACAAACCCTTACACTTTCTTCTGGAGTAATTTCCAGGCTACGCAAAACCTGAGCGGCCTTAGTGGAGGTACTTATTATGTCGTTATTACCGATAATAACGGATGCACTCACCGCGATTCAGTAGTTATTGCCGAACCTGCCGCTATAGTGATTAGCTTAGCCACTACCAATGTAAATTGTAACGGTGATGCTACAGGTTCAATCACAACTACCGTTAGCGGTGGAACAGGAACCATAACCTTCTCGTGGAGCAACGGCGCTACTACTCAAAACTTAAATAACATCCCAGCGGGCACTTATACCCTTGTGGCTACTGATGCTAACGGGTGTTCTGCAACAGCCAGCGCAACTATCACACAGCCTACAGCTTTAGCCCTTAACGGAACGGTTACTAACGTGGCATGTTTTGGAGGAAACAATGGAGCCGTTGAAATATCAATTGGCGGAGGTGTTGCGCCTTACACCTTTAGCTGGAGCAATGCAGCAACTACTCAAAACATTACCGGAGTAGCGGGCGGAGTAACTTATACGGTAACCGCAACCGATGTCAACTTGTGTACCATTACAGCTTCGTTTAGTGTAACATCTCCAACGGCTTTAACGGCTAGCATTACCGGTACGGATGTTACCTGCCATGGCGCTAACGATGGATCGGCTACAATGACGGTAACAGGTGGTACAAGTCCTTACTCTTATTTGTGGTCTAATTTCCAGGGAGGCTCAACCATCAATAATCTTAGCGGCGGATTGTATTACGCTATTGTAACCGATGCCAATGGCTGCACTATAAAGGATTCGATTTTGATTAATGAGCCGACACAGCTGGTTATAAGTACACATATTACCCAAATTACCTGCTTTAACGCCGATAACGGAGTAATAAACGTAACCGTAACAGGTGGTAACCCTACTTACAATTATCTGTGGAGCCCAACACTTCCTAATAGCCCTAATCAAACAAACCTTGCCGGTGGCAATTATTCGGTAACGGTTTCCGATGCACATAGCTGCACTATAGCTACACAGGTTGATTTGATAAATCCTCCTTCGTTGGCAATCAACTTTGTGGTTACCAATCCAAGGTGCTACGGCGACTCTAACGGTTCTATTAACATGATCATCTCAGGTGGCCAACCGGGTTATACCTTTGTTTGGAATATACCGGGTGATACATTGCAACAAATTACCAATGCGTTTGTAGGCACTTATTATGTTACCGTAACCGATGCAAACAATTGCGTGAAACAAGATTCGGCAATAGTTGCTACACCGGGACAGCTATATACCTCGGGTGTAATCAAAAATGTAAGTTGCTTCAATAATAGCGACGGGCAAATAAATATTACCGTTTATGGTGGCACGTTGCCGTATGGTTTCGATTGGTCATACAATAACGTCTCTACCCAGAATTTATACCAAATACCGGGTGGCAATTACTATGTAACTGTAACTGATGCCAACGGATGCCAGGTGGCGTCTCTTTATGTTGTACGCGAGCCTACGTTGCTTACTACAGGGTTATCTGCTACCAATGTTTCATGTTTTGGCGGACATGATGGCACAGCAACTTCTTTACCTTCGGGTGGTACCACGCCTTACCGCTATGTTTGGGAAGGCGCAGTTTCTTCTGACTCAATAATTACCGGTTTACCGGCCGGCCTGTATGGCTTGCAGCTAAGCGATTCGAATAGTTGTTACATTTTTGATAGCATACTGATTACCCAACCAACCCAAATCAGTATAACGGGTTTCAGCAATAACGCCCTGTGCTTTAATACGGCAACCGGTTCAATTGTTACTTCACCTTCCGGTGGAACACCGGGTTATAACTTCGCATGGTCTAACGGCGGGGTTGACTCTGCTATTAATACTATCAGTGCGGGTGTTTATACGGTTACCGTAACCGATACCCATAATTGTAAGCAAACGGCAAGCTTTACTGTAACGCAGAACACTAAGGTTACGGTGCAACTGGCAACTTACGACCCTATTTGTTACAACGGTAATACCGGTGCCATAACAGCTTTGGCTGAAGGTGGAGACCAGCCGTATTCGTTTAACTGGAGTAATGGCATTACCGATACTTCTCTTTCAGTTAATCACTTAAGAGCGGGTAGTTATACCGTTACAGTTAGCGACCATGTAGGATGTTCAGTAACCGGGGCCGCTACACTTAACCAACCGGATGCAATAAGCGTGGCGCCTGTTATTAGCGGCATTAAATGCTTTAACTCAGCTTCAGGCATGGTGGTTGTGAATGCAACCGGTGGTAATGCACCATTTAATTATACATTAAATGGATTTGGCCAGCAAAACGATACGTTTACGCATGTGTTGCCCGGCAGCTACGATTTGATAGCTACCGACGTTAATGGATGCCAGGGTATTGATACATTCACTATATCGGCGGTAAATAATATAAGCGTTACCCTTAGTGTTACCGACCAGGTAATTATTACCGGTATGGAAACGCAATTATCGGCAAGTGCTTCATCTAACAGCCCTATTGTTCATTACATCTGGTCGCCTATTGCAATTGATTCGGCAGATGTGTTTGACTATACTAACTGCCCTGATTCAAGCAATTGCTCTACGCCATATGTAAAACCTCCGTTTACAACAATATTTATGGTAACGGCGGTAAATGCTGATTCGTGCACTGCTTCGGATACTGTAACGGTTTACGTTCATAACGATGCAGGCCTTGCATTTATACCTACTGCCTTTACGCCTAACGGCGATGGGCTAAACGATAGGTTTACGTTTGCAATTCTTGGTGCAAATACTATTGCGGTATCCATTTTCGACCGTTGGGGCGAAAGGGTTTATTATGACCCTGCACAACCAAACGGTGTTAGCGATTCGTACGGATGGGATGGAACCAAAGGCGGCAAAGCTGCCCCTGAAGATACCTACGTATACCAGCTAAGCATTACTTACTTCAACAATACTGTTAGAACAAAAGCCGGAACGATTACTATTATCCGGTAGTTAAATCAAAACCTTAATCAAGGCCCCGCAGCTAGTAAGTTGCGGGGCTTTTTATTTTATAACGGGTGTGCTTAGGTTTGAATTTTTAAGGTGAGTTGGCACATAAAATTTGGAGGTGATCATACCGGTGGCAATTTCAAATGCCTCTGAGCTATCAATAAAGAAAAAGGCGGCATTTTTTTCCTCGCTATAGGTAGCGTCAATTTTTTCGTTCAAAAAGGCCTGTGCATCTTCCAAGGCCAAAAAGGGGGTAACCATAAATTCGCTTATTTCCTCGTCAGCAGTAAGCTCGGGGATATAATGATGTATGCCGATATACTGAACCCCGCTATTACGCCATTCAAAAAGCTGTTCGGTATTAAACTCTTTCATGCTTTTGCAAAGATAGAAAAACTAAATTAATTAGCCAATAGGCATATTTTAGCTATGAAAGTTGGCAATTCGAAAATACTATTTAATTTAGTATTTCAATTAAAGCAACATGAGCAAACTATTAAGACAAAACCAAAACCCGGCAAAAGCGCTGGAGTTACGCATTGAAGAAGAATCGTTTGGAAACTATAAAGTTATACTGGCGGGCATGGTTATACACCATAACCGCAATTGCAGTAACGGCACCTGCGAGGCCAACTTTATGTTTACCGATAACATGACCTATAGAGTTATTCCATTAAACAATTTTGATAAGGCTGAAGAGGAGTATGAATTATTGAAGAGGCAGTATATGGATTAGTGCATGGTTGTTGTGAACCCATTTGAAATTGCTTACTGGTGTTTTTGTAATGAGAGACCCAGCCCCTCCCGTCCCCTAAAGGGGATGCCAAAACCCAATACCATCATTCCTAAATAGTCTTTTAAAATAAACAGGTAAGATGAGGGCATAAAAAAACCTATCCACTTATTATGGATAGGTTTTGTGGTCCCGCCTGGGGTCTCCACTTATCTGTATTTCATTGATTATCAATGAAATACTAATCTAAATTTATCCTTATACAATCAATAGGGTAACAACGTTTCCTGCTACATCATTCAAATAACGCAATGCAATACGAATATCAGCATTCTGAATTTATTTAACGAATGAAAGTTGGTTTTATTTCAGGATTAGCTTTTGCGTTCTGATACCAGGCTTAACAACTTTAGCGATTTATAATTTAATTTCTGCCAAAAAATATTCGCCATGTCTTTGCTAAAAAATGTCGGGGTTCATTTCTTCATAAGAACCAGTAGAAAAGATTCAAAAGGTAAAGCACCAATTTATTTGCGCCTAATCAGCAACAATCGAAGATTGGTTATTAGCAGCAATCGAAAAGTTAAACCCTCAAAATGGAGCACCAAGCATGAAAGAGTTGTTGGAAATGATTCTGTATCGCAAGCGACAAACCAATATTTGGAACTTCTTGAATCGAGGGTTTATGAAATAATCAACCTTTATTCAATTCAGAAAAAACCATACACCCTCTTTACCATTAAGGATTTAATTTTTGAAAAGGACAATTACGTAGAGGAGAAGACCTTATTGAAAGCTGCCAGATTACATAACGAGGAGATGAAAACTCTGGTTCAGGTAAAATACAGCTATCCAACATACCAATACTATGCGACAACAGCAGGCTTTTTGAAGCAGTTCCTTAACAAGATGTATAGGCGCAATGATATTCTCCTGGAGGAAATTGATGTGACATTTGCAAAGAAATTTGAAAACTGGATTTTGCTCAACACCAAGTCGAAGAACAATGGCATGGCTAAGCACATTCAGCGACTCAAGAAGATAATCAACTGGAGCATAAAAGAAGGATGGATAGATAGTAACCCAATTCAATCCTTTAGGATTAATTTTCACAAACATGAACGGGGCTTTTTAACCAAACATGAAATTGCCTCATTGGAGAAAGCAAAGCCGACTCACAAAACATTGATTGCCATTCAAGAGTTATTTCTATTTCAAATTTATACAGGGCTTGCTTTTTCAGATATGGTAACCCTGGATTGGCAACATATTCTCCATAATCATGAAGGTGAGGATTGGATAATTAAACCGCGTGATAAGACCAATGTGCTGACCACTGTTCCTCTACTTCCCAAAGCAAAAGAGATATTGGCAAGAAGAAAATCAATATCGCAACACGGGCTTATCTTTCATGTTTACGCCAACCAGCCATACAATAGGTATCTTAAGGACTTAGCTAAGGAAATTAAGCTTAAAAAACGGCTTACCAGCCATTTGGCAAGGCATACGTTTGCTACGACCATTACCCTAAGCAATGGCATCCCAATAGAAACGGTAAGTAAGATGTTGGGGCATACCATGATTTCAACTACTCAGATTTACTCAAAGGTTACTATCGGAAAAATCGCGACTGATATGGGAAAACTGAATGGCAAGTTTTAAATAGATAGTTATTATTGTGCCGAGAAGATAAAAGACAAAATGAATTTGAAGGAACTGGATAGCAAAAAGTTGGCAGTGATTTGGGAGCATTGCACAGCTAACCCCGAACTCAAAGAAAAAGTTGAACAAGAACTAATACTTCGCAAAGGCAACCGAAAGTTTTCAAAGGAGTATTTATTCAGCATCAATAGGGTTGGCAATAAGGCATTGACCATACATTTCATTCCTACCACACCTGGATATTTGAAATTCGGAAAGAGCATAACAGTAGACCTCATCCTGGAGGAAGCTGAAGTAGAACAATTACTCAAAACGTATTGCTCTCAGCCTCCAGTGCGCACATATGGAATGGTTAAAGGCAAATCACTGATATATGGCTCTGTTACCGCCGAGCAGGAGAAAGAATTGAAACAGGTTGGTTTCGATTGCGCTGATATTGGTGTTGTGGAGTATGAATCGGAATTGTAAGCTAAAGCAAAAGGAAAGTGATTGTTTTTTTTAAAAGTGTGAAATGAATATGTTTGTGATGAATACTAATTTATATTATGGAAAAGAAATCAATACACTCCTCAAAGGATAATTTAATGGTGTCAATTTCAGGCAACAAGGAAAAGGTTGTGGTGGACATGGACGTTATCAAAAGGGCTGAGCTTAGTTTGAGGGCAATCTCAAATCCATTGCGCCAGAAATTGCTTGAACTAATTGAATTAAACGGCGAAATGGGAGTATCGGAAATGTATCGCAAATTGAAAATTGAGCAGTCGGTAGCGTCCTCTCAGCTTGCCATTCTAAGAAGAGCTAATGTCGTAAATACGAAACGAGACGGTCAAAAAATTTATTACTCCATAAATAGAAAGCGGATTTCAGAGATAATTAATTTGGCATCAGCTCTTGCAAAATGAGTGCCTTTAAGACAAATACTCATCTATTGCTGTGCTTATTCTTTTCAAATACCTTAATCACTTCAGCGTATTCATAATAAAGTGTTCCCCCAATTTTAGTGTAAGTCAACGTCCCATTGATTCTCAGTGTTTGCAATGTTCCTGGGGAAATACCCAGCATTTCTCTTACATCTGAAGATTTCAGCCATTGCTTTTTGGTTGGTGGAGAGCTCGCTAAAAGGGTTTTAATTTCATCGA
>CAIOTH010000031.1 GCA_903861145.1 uncultured Bacteroidota bacterium
AGCACAGCAGTCTGTAACTATCAGCCCAAATGCAAGTGTAGGTTCGGTAACAGGATCTTCGCCAATATGTATCAGTGGCAGCACAACATATAGTGCCAACTCAATAGTATTGAGTGGCGGAACAGGCGCATGGAGCAGTAGCAATACATCTGTTGCCACAGTCAACTCATCGGGAGTAGTGACGGGAGTAGCAGCAGGTAGCGCAAATATTATATACACAGTTAGCAGCGGATGCGGTGGAACTGCAACAGCCCAGCAGTCTGTAACTATCAGCCCAAATGCAAGTGTAGGTTCGGTAACAGGAACTTCACCTATATGTATCAGCGGCAGCACAACATATAGTGCCAACTCAATAGTATTGAGTGGCGGAACAGGTTCATGGAGCAGCGATAATACATCTGTTGCCACAGTCAACTCATCGGGAGTAGTGACAGGAGTAGCAGCAGGTAGCGCAAATATTATATACACAGTTAGCAGCGGATGCGGTGGAACTGCAACAGCGCAGCAGTCTGTAACTATCAGCCCAAATGCAAGTGTAGGTTCGGTAACAGGCTCATCTCCTATATGTATTAGTGGCAGCACAACATATAGTGCCAACTCAATAGTATTGAGTGGTGGAACAGGCGCATGGAGCAGTAGCAATACATCTGTTGCCACTGTCAACTCATCGGGAGTAGTGACGGGAGTAGCAGCAGGTAGCGCAAATATTATATACACAGTTAGCAGCGGATGCGGCGGAACTGCAACAGCACAGCAGTCTGTAACTATCAGCCCAAATGCAAGTGTAGGTTCGGTAACAGGATCTTCGCCAATATGTATCAGTGGCAGCACAACATATAGTGCCAACTCAATAGTATTGAGTGGCGGAACAGGTGCATGGAGCAGCGATAATACATCGGTGGCTACCGTTAACTCATCAGGTGTGGTAACCGGTGTGGCTGCGGGTTCTGCCGATATTATTTATACAATAACTGGCGGTTGTGGAGGCACAGTTTCTGCACAGCAAACGTTAACTATCAGTCCTAGCGCAAGTATAGGTTCGGTTACCGGTTCTTCGCCAATATGCATCGGTGGCACAACAACCTTTACTGCCAACGCGCCGGTTTTAAGTGGTGGAACAGGTTCATGGAGCAGTAGTAGCACTGCAGTAGCTACTGTTGATGCATCTGGTGTTGTAACAGGAGTGGCTGCTGGCAATGCAAATATCATTTACACTATAACCGGCGGTTGTGGTGGAACAGTCTCTGCACTTCAGGCCTTAACAGTTAGCCCTGGTGCAAGCATCGCTTCAGTAACAGGGTCTTCACCGTTATGTATTAGCGCCACAACTACCTTTACAGCCAACTCGGTGGTATTGAGTGGTGGAACAGGGTCATGGAGCAGTAGTAATACCGCTATCGCTACTGTTGATGCATCAGGTGTTGTTACCGGGGTGTCAGCTGGCACAGCAAATATTAGATACAAGATTACCGGTGGTTGTGGTGGAACAGTATCTGCCTTACAGTCCGTGACAATCAGCCCGGATGCGAGCATTGCCTCGGTTTCTGGTTCATCACCGGTTTGTATTGCCGGAACAACTACTTATACTGCCAACTCTCCGGTTTATAGCGGTGGTACGGGTAACTGGAGTAGTAGCAATACTTCAATCGCCACAGTCAATTCATCTGGTGTAGTTACCGGCGTAGCTGCCGGCAGTGCAAACATTATTTATACAATTTCAGGTGGTTGCGGAGGAACAGTATCAGCCCTTCAGGCCGTTACCATTAATCCTAACGCAAGTATCGCGTCAGTTACCGGGTCATCACCAATATGTATATCTGGAACTACTACTTATAACGCCAACTCGGTTGTTTTAGGTGGGGGAACAGGTGCCTGGAGTAGCGATAATACTTCTGTAGCAACAGTTAACTCTTCTTCTGGAATAGTTACGGGAGTCGCCGCCGGCAGTGCAAATATCATTTATGCAATTACGGGTGGTTGTGGTGGAACGGTATCGGCTCAACAAGCTATTACAGTTAGCCCCGGCGCAAGTATTGCTTCAGTAACGGGCTCAACCCCTTTATGTATTAGCGGTACTGCAACTTACGCTGCCAATACGGTAGTATTGAGTGGCGGCACAGGTGCTTGGAGCAGCGACAACACATCTGTTGTAACTGTTAACTCTTCGGGTGTGGTTACAGGTGTAGCCGCTGGTAGTGCGAATATTATTTATACTGTTACCGGTGGTTGTGGTGGAACAGTATCTGCCCAGCAGGCAATTACTATTAACCCGGGTGCTAGCATTGCCTCTGTAACCGGTGCTTCTTTGGTTTGTGTTAGTAGTAACACAAACTTTACTGCAAACTCAGTAGTTTTGGGTGGTGGCACAGGTGCATGGAGCAGTAGTAATACTTCTATCGCCACGGTCACTTCATCTGGCGTGGTGAGTGGTGTAGCAGGGGGCAGCGCTAATATTGTTTATACAATAACCGGCGGTTGCGGTGGTACGGTATCTGCGCAGCAGGCAATTACTGTTAACCAGGGTGCAAGTATCGCATCTGTAAGCGGTTCTTCTCCGGTTTGTATCGGTAGTACAACAACTTATACTGCCAACTCGGTGGTATTGGGTGGAGGCATAGGTGCATGGAGTAGCGATAACACATCAATTGCCAATGTTAACTCCTCGGGGGTGGTAAGTGGTGTAGGTGCAGGAACTGCCAACATTATTTACACCATTAGCGGTGGTTGCGGAGGTACCGTATCTGCGCAGCATTCAGTAACTGTTAGTCCTAATACAACCATTGCATCAGTTACGGGTAATTCACCATTATGTGTGGGTTCAACAACAACTTATGCTGCCAACACAGTAGTGTTAAGTGGAGGTACAGGTGCATGGAGCAGTGATAACACTTCAAATGCTACAGTTAACTCTTCGGGCGTCGTGACTGGTGTAGCAACGGGTAGCGCAAATATCATTTATACTATTACCGGAGGTTGCGGCGGAACTATCAGCTCTGCGCAAGCCATATCTGTTGGATCTGCTGCGGTAACATCTTCTGCCGGCTTTAATCCTTCTATTTGCGGAGGAAGTGATGGATACATTACATTAACCGGATTGAGTGCGACTACCAGCTATTCCGTTACTTACAATAAAAACAGTTCTCCTCTGGGTCCGTTTAGCTTTACCAGCGATGGTAGCGGCGTTCTTACCATTACTGCGTTAACGGCAGGTTCTTATAATAATATTATTGTTACCAATGGTTCTTGTAGCTCTACTCCGGTTCCATCAAGCGGAAATATTACCATATCTAATCCGGCAGCACCAACGGTTTACGTAGTAACCGGTGGAACCCATTGCGGCTCTACTACTGTGGGATTGGCCTTCTCTCAATCTGGTTATAACTACCAGTTATTGCGCAACGGCGGTAACGTAAGCGGTGGTATAGTTGCCGGCGATGCAGGTAACGGGGCCATCACCTTCGGTGCACAAACAACGGCAGGCACCTATACGGTGGTAACCACAGCTTGCCCGGTAACGATGTCCGGTAATGCAGTAGTAAATGCCAGCCCTGCGATATATGCAGTTACGGGCGGCGCTAATTGCGGCGGCTCAGCGGTGGTTGGATTGTCGGGTTCTGATAATGGAGTTAACTACCAGTTACTGCTAAGCGGTAGCACGAATATTGGCGGTGCTGTAGCAGGTACCGGCAGTGCACTTAATTTCGGTACCCAAACCGGCGCAGGTAGTTACACGGTATTGGCTACTGATGCCACCACGCTTTGTACATCACTTACTACAACATCAGCATCCGTTTATGGCACAGCCAATGTGTATGACGTAACATCGACAAGCAACTGTAGTTCAATTACGGTGTCACTTTCCAATTCAGATTTGGGTGTTAGCTATGCACTTATGCTTGGCGGCAGCACGCAAGTGGGTAGCACAGTATCGGGAACCGGTAACATGATTACCTTCCCTGCTGCCAGCACTTCGGGCACATACACAGTACAGGCCAGCGCAGGCACTTGCAATACCAATATGAACAGTTCAGGCGTATTGGTCAGCACTGCCCCTACTCAGGAAACGGTTACCGGCGGTCTTGGCAATTGCGGCTCAGCTACTATCGGTTTAAATGCATCACAGGTCAACATCAGCTACCAGTTAATAATAAACGGCAACTCCAATGTCGGCACACCGGTAATGGGTACCGGCCTATCTGGGGGAATTAGCTTTGGTACCGAATTCCAGCAAGGTACGTATACCGTAATAGCAACCAGCACAACCAATTGTGTGGCTACCATGCTCGGTAGCGCATCAATTACAAGCGGTGCATTATTAATGGTGGCACCGGCTATAGTTCCGGGTGTATCATCTCCTGTATGCCAGGGCAGTAACGTAAATGCAACATTTACTACGGGCTCAGGCGGAACAAGTGCCGCGTTAGAAACTCATGAATACAGCACAAACGGCGGCAACAGTTGGTCAACCTACACACCGGGCAACAACATCAGCACAACGGGTATAACCGGAGTCAACATTGTTCAAATCCGTACGCAGCGATATGACCCAACCAGTACATGTTACGTATCAGCCTACCGATATGCATATTGGACTGTAGGTTCATCATCTACAGCGGCATCATCGGTATCGGTAAGCCCATCTGCCAGCCCGGTATGTTCAGGCACAAACAACACGCTTACATTCACGGTAAACGGTGGCAGTTTGGGTAGCAATGCACGTTGGGTATTATACAACACCAACCCAACATCAGGCAACCCAACACCGGTAACTTCATCAGCAACCAGCACATTAACCACATCACAGCCACTGGCGGCGGGCACGTATACGTACTATGTAAGGGCAGAATCATTCGGCACTTGTGTTACAGCAGCAGTTAGCACGGGCTTAACGGTATTACAAAGCCCTGATGTGCTTATCAATACCAACGATGCTACATCAATATGCACGGGCGGAACAGTTAGCCTTCACCTAAGCAGTAACGACCCGAATGTTACCGGCTTTACCTGGACTGTAGGTAGTATAACCGGCGCCACTCCGGGTAGCGGAACGACCATCAGCGACTCACCGGTTGATTTGGGCAGCACGTATAACTTCGGATCGGTTACCTATGTAATAACCGCGCACGAGGCTACTACACCAACGTGCCCATCGATAGTAGACAACCAGGTTATCAGCCTTAACCGCCAGGTGGTACTTACCAGCCCTGCTACGGTTAAAACATGTAATAACGATGTGATATACACACCGGCCAGCAATATATCTGGCGCTACATATTCCTGGTCAAGGCCGGTAGTTAGTGGTATTACCCCGGCAACCACAGCCAGCGGCAGCGGAAACATTAACGACACTGTGACCAACACTACAACAGCTCCAATTACGTACGATTACACGATTACAATCACATCAGGATGTGGTAACGTAAATGCCACAGTAAGCGCCACAATAAACCCTGCACTTGGCACTGCAACGCCTACTATTTATGTGGACCAGTGTGGCGGAGGTAGTGAATTAGGCCTGAGTACCTTAACCGGCGGAAACGGAGTACCGAACTATACGGTTTACTTTACCGATGAGACCTATAACATACACTATACAGATGTAATAACCTCCTTGCCTATTACACTGGCCACCCCGGCATACGGCGATGTTTACAGCATTGACTCTATCAGGGATGCAGACCAGTGTGAGGTTATACTTGGCGGCACCATTACAGCACAGGCGCCAGTATTGGATGATTCGTCGGCAAACATACCTTGTAATGTAAGCACCACTCCAACTACCTTCTATAATACCCAACAACTGGGTAATGGTAACGGGGTTAATGCAGCATTTGTTGTTAAAATAGCGCCTTCAAACAATATAAATTTAACATCCAGTGATTTGGGGGTTTTTGCTACCTCGCCAACCTATGGCGGTACCCAGCACTTTATGCGCAGAAATGTGAATATTACACCGGGTACTCAAAGTGATGCATATGTTACCATTTATATTAGCCAGACCGATGTGGATTCTTTGGTGGCAGAATCTGCCAACGATCCATTCCCGAACAAACCACTACTTTCTGACCTCTCGAATTTAGGAGTGTCGAGGTTCGATGGAGGTGATGGAATAAATCCACCGGCTCCTGATAACTTCTCATCAAGAAACAACTTCCACCATACCACTGTAACGGTGACACCGAATGACCCTCTACCGGGAGTTTATGCGGTAACATTCCATACCCCTGGATTCTCTGATATGCAAATGAACTCAGATCCTTCAGTGGCAGGTGAGATTTCCGGCACAGCAACAACCTGCCCGGGCCAGGCAACCCCGGTAGCTGTTTCCTTATTCGGAATTGGGCCATGGAGCTTCCAGATTGTTGACCAGAATGGCAACGTGATTACTACCGTTACCAATTACGGTACTTCCGGGGCAACATCGGATAATACATATAGCTTCAACGTGTCGCCATCGGTAAACACTACTTATACATTAGCCAACTTAACAGATGCTGACTATCCGGATGATATGCCTCCTTACTACAAAGGAAGTGCGGTCATTACTGTAAACACTTCATCAACGGTATCAGTGTCGGGTGGTGCAACGATATGCCAGAATGGTTCAGTAACGCTTACAGGCACCTCAACCAGCCCCGGCAGCGTAACCGGCTATACATGGTATAACACCAGCAATCTTACTAATGCACTGGGCACTGGGCAAACATTCTCGCCGCCAACAGGTACTGTAGGCACTGCCAACTATGTGGTAGTTGTAACCTATACCAGCGGCAGTGGTATCTGCTCACCTGCAACGTCAACACCTGCAGCAGTGGTTGTAAACGCACCTCTTGCATTAACAGGGCCAACTGCATCAACACAAACAGTATGCACAGGCAACAGCCAAACATCTAGTAGTATTAGCGTGTCGCCATCGGGCGGTGCAGGTACCGTATCATACCAATGGTATAGCAATACTACGGGTGCAAATACGGGCGGCACCTCTATATCAGGTGCAACAACATCTACTTACAGCCCACCATACAGCACTACAGGCACCGCATATTACTATGCCCAGGCCTGGACAGCGGTATCGGGTTGCACCACACCGGTTAGCTCATCAGGCTATTCTACGGTAATAGTAGATGGGTTAACAGCCACCGCGGGTAACGGCGGCCCATACTGCTCAGCAGGCAGCATAGCCTTAACCTCAACACCATCATCCAATGCACAGGGCACATTAGGCTATGCATGGAGCAACGCCGGTGGAGATGGATTTACGGCAAGCACACAAAACGCTACCGATAATTTAAGCAACGGCGGCGGAACCTACCAAGTAGTGGTGCACGATGACAACTGTTCGGTAACAGCTACCACTACGGTAACGCTAAACAGCAACTTAATCAACAACTTTACGCCAACAGTTGGGGCCAACCCGGTATGTATAACATCAACCGGTGGAGGTACTACGATAGATGTAGCCGGCTCGCAAACAATGGTTAGCTACCAGCTGGAAACCAGCAGTGGAACAACCATTGGCTCACCAGTTACAGGTTCGGGCAACACCCTTAACCTGGCAACCGGCCCGGTAACGGCCAACACCTCATATAAGGTAGTGGCAACCAGTGGTACTTGCAGCTATACCTCGCCAACCACTGCGGTAGTAGCTGTTAGCCCTGACATTGCATTAGGCGCATTGCTTCCAAGCAGCAGCCAGCCGCTGATAGGGCAGCATTATAATTTTGCCGCGTTGCCTACAGGTTGGAGCGCTATTACTAATAGCAACAGCAATGCCTGGACGCTTGGCAACACTAACAACGCCAACAGTAACAGCTATAGCTACTACAACATTTCGGGCTTAAGCAATAACCCATCTACTGCCGGTTATGTTCAAACACCGGTAACTACTACTATACCTGCCGGAACAGTTGATTTAATATCAAATACTTTCAGTACTTCAGGTTTTACCAACATTAGTGTTCAGTGGGCTGCTCAGCGTTACGCTGGTTATAATAGCACCGTTAACCTGTATTACACCACCGATGCCACAATTAACGGTGGCACCGTTTGGACACTGGTAAGTTATCTTGATGTTCAAAATAATGTTACAGGTAACCCATGGTATTTGGTAAACAATGGTGTTCCGGTTAAGCTGCCGCACGATAGCCATAATGATGCTAACAATGCCGCCACCCTTACATTTAAATGGTCAGCACCTGTTGCGACAGATGGTTCTTCTTATTACGCAATCAATGACGTGGGTATATATGGATTGGGCAAGCTCACTAATTGTGGAGATGTATCTGTTCCGGTTAATTACATTAGCAGCAGCTGCAATGCAAGCCAATACAATGCAGGAACCTCTACAACAAGCTGGACCAGTGGCAGCAACACAACCACATGGCCTTCATGGACTGGTTTTACGCCTATAACAAATGCTACGCCTATAACAAGCCACGGAGTTATTAATATGACGATTCCGGCCAATACAACCACCGGTACTTATGATGTTGACTTTAGCGTTAATGATGGTCTAAGCCATAACTCTGCTACTATAAGCTTCCCGGTAACGACCGATCCTCCGATTACGGTTGCCATCACTCTTGACAACTGCTCTTGCAATAATACAGGTGGCGCGTTCGGTAACGTGGTAACTACATATGCGGCGGGAGGAACAGGGACCTTTACCTTCAGCCCTTCAACCATAGGCGATGCCCTCAAAACTGCGGGAAGCGTGAAAGGAGTATTCTGGTCAGCAGCCGATGGCGGCGCCCACTACTATACTGTTGCCGATGGGCAATGTAGTACGGTAGCTAAACTACATACCCAAAACGGAGCACCTACAAATGTGCCTTTTGGAAGCGTAACTGGCCAACCAATTGCAGTTGGGGGTAACGGACTTAACGGTAGCTTTAATAATAGCGGCGAAGGCGATCCATCTATAACCCATGTCAATGGTCCGGCTCTTACTTGCCATCAAACCGCCGACTTTGGTAATACCTGGGTTACTTACCAGGTAAACAACCTGGATAATGGGGGTAACCTTGTAGCTGGTGATACAACAAACAATACAGCAGTGGTTGAAATCAATAACCACGGTGTTAACCTTGATTCAGTTTCGGTGAGCGTTTACCGCGATGCTTACTTGCCAGCTATACCAAATGCAGCAACCCAAACAACTGCTTGTTATGGTTATGTAGGCTATGCTATGGAACGTCACTTTATGATTAAATCAACTCAATCAACCGGTGCAAACGTATTTGTTGAAAATCCGGTAGGCGTAAGGTTATACTTTACCAATGCCGAATTTGAGGATTTGAAATACTGGACAATGTATGCCGCTACACATGCCACAGGCGAATCGGCGGGATGTGCTTATGCGGATACAGTTACCAATATGAACTCGATATACGTAACCAAGTATACCGGTGCCAATGAGGATGGTAACTACCTCAATAACTCGCAGGCTCCATCAGGTGTATATCGTATATTTGGTAAAACTGCCGCTCTACCAGGTAACGGCCCTCTTGCTGCTATCGATGCGCCAGGAGCTGCCCTTCAAACCGGGCAAGGAACGAACCTGCACTATGTTCAAATGAACGTGACCGAGTTCTCTGAATTCTGGTTAGGTGGTTCGCAGGATGGATTTGCGTTACCGGTTGAAATGATTTACCTGGAAGCTGAGGCAATGAACAACGATTCTATTCAGGTAAGATGGGCAACTGCAACCGAAATAAATAACCGCGAGTTTAATGTTGAAAGAAGCACAGATGGCAATAACTGGACAACCATAGGCATTGTTGGAGGACACGGTAATAGCACTGTAGATAACTACTACGTTTACAATGACCTTAACGTGGTGCCCGAAGTGCGCTATTACTACCGTTTAAAACAAATTGATAACAATGGTAGCTACCAATACACCGATGTGGTGCAGGCAATGATTAATGGCACAGGGGCCTTTGCTGTTATGAATTTTGTTCCGAACCCAACTTCAGGTAATACTCAATTAACTGTGGTTACTACCCGTAACCAGGAAATTACTGTTGACTTTTACGATATGCTTGGCCAGAAAGTAATGAGTACTACCGAGCAAATTGTGGCAGGTACCAATCGCATTAACTTTGACCTGCATCGCTTTGCTGCAGGCACTTATTCCGCGATTGTAACTTCTGAAAATCAGTTATACACCAAGAAAATTGTAATTACCGGCAGGTAATCACATTTTCGTTGTTGTTAGGTAAAAAGGGAGAACTCCGGTTCTCCCTTTTTGTTTTTACCCATTACTGTACATTAATTTTACCTTTGAAATCGAACGTAATGCAATAGATGATTTCAGTTTTTAAGGACCCTTTACTGCAAAAGCAATTTGAGCAAAAGGGATACATTCATCTATCCTCGCTGCTTACAGCCTCTCAAATTGAAAGTCTCTTAGCATTATTCAATCAATTTCAGGCTGAGGCTAGTGATGCTTTTCATACCTCCCATTTCAGCACTAATGTAGTTTACAAGCAGCAAGTCCATGATACAATATCGAATGTAGTTTATCCGAAAGCATCGCCTTATCTCAATAATTTCATCCCGGTTTTTGGCAACTTTATGATTAAAAACCCGGATGCAGAAAGATTTATGCCATTGCACGCAGATTGGGCTTATGTAGATGAATCAAAACACAGTTCGGTAGCGATTTGGATGCCTTTGGTTGATGTTGAGGCCCTAAACGGATGTTTGGGGGTAGTTGAAGGTTCGCATCGGGTGACAAACGCAATTAGAGGCCCATTGATTCATCAAAGCAGCTATAAGCATGATAGAGAATGGGTAACCCATTTTGGCAAGCTAATTCCAATGAAAGCTGGCGATGCCATTATTTATCATCACGGGCTGCTGCACTATTCGCCGCCTAACAAATCAAACGTTTCGCGCCCGGCTTTAAATTTATCAGTGGTTCCACAAAACACACCACTGCTGCATTATTGCAAACCCGAAGGGGCCACCGATATAGAACTTTACGAAGTGAACGATAGCGGCTTCTATATTCATTACAATAATTTTCAACGACCTGAAACAGGTAGGCTTATTAAAACTTTGCCCGTTACTAAGGTGGAGCTTATTGATGAGAGAATGGAAAAATTTGGAAAACCAAAAAGTATTTTTGAGAGAGTAAGAGTTTGGTTATCTGCATGATATAAGAGTTTGTGAGACTTACCTTTTTAGGCCTAAAGTATATTGAGCAAAGTTTGATTGGGTTTATTTGAGGAAGTAATAATGCAAAAATTTGCAAAAACAGATTTTTAAATCAAATTTGGCGCGCATCTTGACCTTGTCACCCAAAATTCAAAAAAATTATGAAAAGCAAAATCTTTATTTCTATCAGTGTGCTGTTATTTATATGTAGCATGGCAAGTGCCCAGGCAATTGGAGCCCTGACTATTTTTTCGGAAAACGGCGAAAAATTTTATCTCGTTCTTGATGGTCTTCGCCAAAACAATGTGGCGCAAACCAATGTAAGGGTTGATGGCCTTAACAAGCCTACCTATACCGCCAAAATTATTTTTGAGGATAAAGCACTACCCGAAATTAGCCGAAACTACCTGGCCATTGAAGATGTCAACCATGCTATGATGGATGTTACCTACAAAATTAAGCACGATAAAAATGGTATGCCCAAATTGGGTATGATGCCAACATCTTTTATTCCTTACCAGCAAGCCGCACCTCAGCAGACCGATGTTTACGTAGTTCATTATGGCACCCCTGACCCAGGGCCTGCTACTACAACCGTATCACAAACCACTACAACAACTGTGGTTCCGGCTAATAATGCAAACGTAAATGTAAATGGAATGAATATGAACGTAACAATCAGCGATCCTAACGCCGCTACCGTTCAAACAACTACTACTCGTACCACAACAACCTCAGTGCCTGTTGAAGAGAGTAGAGGAGAAGAATACAGAAAGGAGGAACATCACGGGGAAGAGCACAGAGAACATCGCGGTTGCCGCGATGCTTATAATATGCAACAGGGTGATTTTGCAAGTGCCATTAACACTATTAAAGGCCAGAGTTTTGATGAAACCAAGCTTTCAACAGCAAAGCAAATTGTGGGAGCTAATTGTTTAAGCGCCGGTCAGATAACCGAAGTATGCAAACAATTTAGCTTTGAAGATAATAAGCTTGCCTTTGCAAAATTTGCTTATGACCATTGTACGGACCCTCAAAATTATTTCAAAGTAAATAATGTATTTACATTTAGTTCGAACACTGATGAACTGAACAAATACATACAGAGCAAATAGAGAATTTCAAATAATATATAATGGCGGGGATGATAAAATACCTTTCAATTTTGTTGCTGTTGTCTGCATCGGTTGCAACGCAGGCCCAAAGTAAAAAGGTAAATTATCATCCCTGTTTTTTAATGGATAGTGTTGACAAACACCTTTCTTTTATTGGCCAATCCGCAGGCAGAATTTTTATTGACTCATTTGATTGTAGGGAAGCACTGTTGGACAGCATTGCTGCTGGTTATGAACGCACCAAAGACGCTAAGTATTTAAATACCCTGGCTTCAATAAGGCAGAACCCATATGCCAAAGCCGATGAACTTTACACTGATGTTATAAAGAAGCTGGTAGAGAGTGACTTTATGGATTTTGTAGATAAGCTATACCTGGCTAAAGGAGGGCTTTTGCCTTTGCAAAACGAACTAATTGCAACCATGAATACTATTATTGATGGCCGGCCCTTCAAACAAAAATATATTGGCTTGCTAAATGTTGAAATAGAACGCGCCAAAGACAGCAATGATAAATACCGGGTGCTATACCTTGAAAAACTGAAGCTAAAAATTAATGAAGAGAAGTATCATTAATTAACCAAAACTCTCGCCGCAACCACAGGTTTTTGAAGCGTTGGGATTTTTATAAATGAACCCCCTGGAATTAAGGCCTTGTTGAAAGCCAATTTCGGTGCCCGCGAGATATAATTCGTGCATCGGGTCAACTAAAATTTTTATTCCTTCTATATTATAAACGATATCACCTTCTTTCTGTATATCAAAATCAAGTATATAAGTAAACCCCGCGCAACCTCCGCCTTTTACACCCAGGCGCAAAAATTTATTTTCTTCTGGCTTCTGCTCTTCCATTAACCGGGTAATTTCTTTTGCCGCGCCCGGACTTAACGAAATCCCGTTCTTAATACCACTTTCTAAAACCAGCGATTCCATATTATTTCCTTTTTAATTTACTGTTTGGTTAAAGCTTACTTTTAAAAATGCTATTTTAATATTTATGCTCCTAAATTTGCTTTTACCTTACTTATATGCACAAATTTAGGCTAATTTGACGTTATAACCATTAACCAAACCATTTGTTTATGCTTGTGAACGATATTTTTGAACTCTTAAAATATATTATTCCTGCCCTTACCGTTTTTTTAACGGCATATTTCCTTTTAACGCGCTACATGCAAAAAGAGGCCATGGCCAAAGCGATTGAAATGAAAATGAAACGCGATAAAGAAATAGTAATACTTCGTTTACAGGCCTATGAAAGGCTGTCGTTGTTTCTTGAACGCATCAGCCCGGCCAATGTAATTTCGCGAGTGCGAACTCCTGATATGATAGCTACCGAGCTGCAATATGGAATGGTTAAAAATATACGAGAAGAGTTTGAGCATAACCTTTCACAGCAAATCTATATATCGTCGGCGGCCTGGAACCTGATTGTTGCTTCGAAAGATGAAATCATTAAAACGGTTAATTTAATCGGGCAGCAACTACCACCCGATGCTTCGGCGGGACAATTAATCAATGCAATTTTTACTGGTATTGCACGGGCAAACGCTGCTTTGCCTACCGAGCATGCCCTTGAGTTTTTGAAAACGGAGTGCAGGGAATTGTTTTAACAGCAATGCGATTTTTTATTTGTATTAATTTGGGGGGTATGCTAAATCGTCTATTTTCGTCCCCCCAAATTTCGAAAACAGCTTTAGAATTCTTTAAGGTCGGGCGATTTGCGGGGACTTTACATTTGCAACATGAGCAAGAAATTTGTTACTGACTCAGGCATAGAGATTAAACGGATATACGAACCGGTTGAGAGACCCGTGGAGGAACCGGGAAAATTTCCATTTACCCGGGGTATACACTCCGAAATGTACCGCAGCAAGCTTTGGACAATGCGCCAATATGCTGGCTTTTCGACGGCTGAAGAAAGTAATAAACGCTACCACTATTTGTTATCGCAGGGGGTTAGTGGCTTAAGTGTTGCCTTTGATTTGCCCACCCAAATAGGTTATGATTCTGACCATGATCTTGCTGAGGGTGAAGTTGGCAAAGTAGGTGTTGCCATTGACTCTCTGGAGGATATGGAAATTCTTTTTCGGGGAATTAATCTTGAAGAGGTATCTACTTCAATGACCATTAATTCGACGGGTTTCATTTTGCTGGCATTGTACGTTGCCCTTGCCAAAAAGAAAAATGCCGACCTTAAAAAAATATCAGGCACCATACAAAACGATATTTTGAAAGAATACGCTGCGCGCGGAACCTACATCTATCCGCCAAAGCCTTCTATGAAAATCATTACTGATATTTTTGAATATTGTAATACCGAAGTGCCAAAATGGAATACAATTTCGATATCAGGTTATCACATTCGCGAGGCCGGTTCAACGGCGGTGCAGGAAGTTGCTTTTACTCTGGCCAATGGCAAAGCATATTGCCAGGCCGCTATTAAAAAGGGCCTGGACATTAATCAATTTGGTCAGCGCCTCTCATTTTTCTTTAATGCACATAACAATTTTTTTGAAGAGATAGCTAAATTTAGGGCGGCGAGAAGGATGTGGGCAAAAATCAGCCAGGAGTTAGGTGCTACCGATATGCGGGCGCAAATGTTACGTTTCCATACTCAAACCGGTGGCTCTACATTAACGGCACAACAACCAAAGAACAATATTGCGCGGGTAACCATTCAGGCACTTGCCGCGGTTTTGGGTGGAACACAATCGCTGCACACTAACGGTAATGACGAAGCACTTTCATTGCCAACCGAGGAGGCCGCAAAGATTGCATTGCGAACACAACAGATTATTGCTTATGAGAGTGAAGTTGTTGATACCGTTGACCCACTTGCCGGCTCATATTTTATTGAGTCGCTGACGGATGAGATTGAAGCGGCTGCATGGAAATATATTCAGCGCATTGATGAAATGGGGGGTAGTGTAGCCGCCATTGAACAAGGATTTATGCAAACAGAAATTGCGAATGCTTCATATAAGTATCAGCGTGCGGTAGAAAATAAAGAGAGAATTATAGTAGGGGTAAATCAGTTTATTGAGCAGGAAAGCGCTCATACAGATTTGTTACGGGTTGATGATTCAATACGAAAAGTGCAGGCGGATAAACTAAAAAAGCTGAGGGAAAAACGAAATAATGATGCGGTTGTGGCTTGCCTGAAGAATATTAAAAATGCCGCGAGAGAAGATAAGAACCTGATGCCTTATGTAATTGAGGCGGTAGAAAATTACGCTACGCTTGGAGAAATTGCCGATTCGTTACGCGAAATTTATGGCGAGTATCACGGCTGATCTTTTAGCTTCCAAATTTTTATATAGTCAATTTCAAAAGTGCTCCGCTTGCTTATCTTGCCGTGCGTATGGCCCCAAAAATCATCGTTAGCCAGGGCTAGGTTAACTATCAACTCCATTGGGCAATTGGTATAGTGGTAAGTTACTACTCTTATAGGAATGCTATCAAGTGACCAAACAATTTTTTTCGGCGTCCACTCTATCGTGTAAACATGAAATCCGTTGCGAAGGTTGATGGGGGTTTTAAGTGGTATAAGGCAAAAATCATCATGTTTGATGCTGGCAGAATCGTAATGTAAATTGTTTGAAATACTATTATGAAACATCCAGGGCTTTTCAAAAATGTCTATCTCTCCGCAATCGCCACCGTATAACCAAAAGGAGGGCCATGTTCCATTGCCGGCAGGTAGCTTACATCTTACTTCAAACTTACCGTACAAATATTTTTCTTTACAGCGCAGTAGTCCAGATGTATAGGAAAATGATCTTAGATTCATTATAGAATCTTCCATCAATTTATCATCGGGTGCCGTGGGATTTACACGGGCTTTGATTTTCTCTCTCTTGGGTTTTATAATCAGGATACCGTCCTTTAGTTCGAAGTTTTTGCCATCGGTGTAATATTCCAATTCGTGGTTAGTAACAATGGTTCTTCCCCAGCTGTAGCAATTGCTCCAGCGGAAATAATCAATTTGCGTTGAATCAAAATTATCCTGCCACTGCAATTCGAAGTTTTGTTGTGCTATTGCATGAAAATATACGAGCACTGTAATTGTTATGAGAAAGCGAAGCCTCATATCCGGCGAACTATTTTTTTTCTATACTGTCCGAGAAAAAAAATAGGGGAGGCCGAAGCCGCCCCATTTTTATAGCTTAGAAGTTACCACACTTTTAAAGCTATGAACCAAAGTAATAATTTTGTCGGACAGCACATATTTGCACAGATAACC
>CAIOTH010000032.1 GCA_903861145.1 uncultured Bacteroidota bacterium
GTTTGAAGAGGCCGCTATACTTACGATTGACGGCGCCGGTGAATGGACTACCAGTATGACCGCTTATGGTAAAGGCAATAAAATAACGAAGCTGGGCACGGTTGATACACCACATTCCTTAGGTGCATTTTACCAGGCGGTATCGCGCCACTTAGGTTTTAAATTGATTGAAGGGCCGGGTAAGTTAATGGGCCTTGCATCGTACGGTAACCATGATAGCGAGGAATACCATAAAATGAAGAAGCTGGTTAACCTTACTGATGAAGGTGGGTTTGAAATTGATATGAGTTATTTTTGTTACCACTACACCCGCAAAACACCGGTTACCAAAAAGTTTACCGATTTATTCGGCCCGTCAAAAACAGAGGGAAAAAACTGGACGGATAAAGAATTAAATGTAGCTGCCGCCGCACAACATGTTGTTGAAGATGTGATACTGCACATGGCGCGCAAGCTTAGAGGGAAAACCAATAGCGAAAACCTTTGCATTGCCGGTGGTGTGGGCTTAAACAGCGTTACTAATGGCCTAATAGCCAAGTACGAAATATTTAAGAACATATTTATTCAACCGGCGGCCGGTGACTCAGGAACGGCGTTGGGTAGTGCTTTGCTTTATTACCACCAGTTTCTTGACAAGCCTGAGCGTTTTAGAATGGACTCGGCGTTTTTGGGTAATGGATATAATGACCAAGAGTACGAAGCTGCGTTGAAGCAATTTGATTTGCCTTATGTAAAAACCAAAACCCATGCTAACAGGTTTGCTGCTAAGAAATTGGCGGAGGGCAAAATATTAGGCTGGTTTCAGGGGAAGATGGAGTTTGGGCCGCGTGCTTTGGGTAACCGGAGCATTATAGGCTCACCGCTGGTGCAGGATATGAAAGAGGTATTGAATGCGCGGGTAAAATTTCGCGAGGGGTTTAGGCCGTTTGCTGCTATTGTGTTAGAGGAAGATTGCGGTAAGTATTTTGACTGCGCTTATCCTAACCCGTACATGTTGCTGGTGTATAACATCAACCCTGATTACCAGGGCAAGTTACCGGCTATTACACACGTAGATAACTCGGTGCGTATACAAACGGTTAATGAAACTGAGAACCCTGAAATGCGGCAGTTGCTAAAAGCATTTAAGGATGAAACCGGTTACTCGGTGTTGGTAAACACTTCGTTCAACATACGTGGCGAGCCTATTGTTTGCTCTCCTTACGATGCCATCCGCAGTTTTTCTTTAGCCGATATTGATTACCTGGTAATGGGTGATTTTGTAGTGGCTAAGAAAGGGGATGAGGCAAGTTTGGCAGGATTGTAGAATTGCCGGAGAGAAATTTACCACTGAGGCACTAAGTGCACTAAGAAACACTAAGGAATGCTGTTATCTTAATAGCAAATATGGATTCTTTTTCTCCCTTATTTATTTCGGATAAGGATTTTGACGATAACTTTTCGGGTGAAATAGAGCGCCAGTCGGCGAGGCATTGGGCACCGGCTGCTATTGTTAAGCGCGCCGCAAAATTTTTGGTAGATAAGCCAGGTGTTAAAGTATTAGATATTGGTTCGGGGGTGGGTAAGTTTTGCATTATTGGCGCGGCTTGTAACGAAGGCTTTTTTACCGGCGTTGAACAGCGCGAATATTTATGCCTGCTTGCTGACAGAGTTGCCCGGAAATTTAATGTAACCAATGTAAAGTTTATACATACTAATGTTACCGAGGTGGACTTTAGCCAGTACGATGCCTTTTTCTTTTACAACGCTTTTTACGAGAACATTGAACCCGATGATGCTATTGATACCTCGGTTGATTTGAATGCGCGGTTATACGAATTATATACCGCGCAATTAACCGAGAAGCTGCTTGCCATGCCCAAAGGCACGAGATTGGTTACCTACTGGGGTGATTGGGAACCACGGGGCTATAATTTGGTTTATACCAATGGCAATGATGCTTTGAGGTTTTGGGAGAGGGGGTGAGAGGAGAAGGGGGGAAGTAGGATTCCATTTAGGGTATTGATTTTAATTCTTTTAACAGGGACGCAGGTTCTGTTTTAACTTTTGTTCCCGTTGAATCATAGTATTCCCAAATTCCTTCTTGACGTCCTTTTTTCATTATGCCCCTCGCTCCAAGTTGTCCGTTGGAATAATACTTAGATTTTGGCCCGTCTTGATTACCATTTCTCAGTGTAATTTTTAGTGCTACGTTCCCGTTTGGGTAGTAGGTAATTTGCGGCCCATCCTTGATGCCAACCTTAAATTGATAGTCCCATTGCAAATGGCCGTCTTCATAATAGGAGACATATTTTCCATCTATTTTCCCTTCGCTGGCATGTGTTACATATCTTAAATGCCCGTCCGGGTACCATTCGGCAACTTCTCCGTCCTGTTTTCCTTCTTTCCAATGACTTTTTATTGCCACGTTGCCATTTTCATGGTAATCTATGCTTTCCCCATCCTGGATGTCCATCTTCCAGTGCGCGATAATCCTAATTTGTCCCGATTCAAACCATTCAGCGCGAATACCATCTTGAATTCCGTTAGTATAATGCGTACTGTCCTTTATATTACCGGACATATAATAGTTCATTTCCCAACCATTGTTTTCGGTAAAGAGCTTTTTCCATATCACTTTTCCATTATCTAGATATCCAATCCAATGACTGCCCCATTGGTGGTTCTCTACAATTCCCTCCTCCCTTATTTCTCCTCGCTGGTAAAAACTTTTGTAATCACCGTTTATAGGATAATAATATGATGACTTGGGAACTTTGTTTATAGCGTATTCACATATTATTCCTTCGTAGTTATAAAAATATGTGGTATCGACTTCTTTACCATTTCGCAGTCTACCTAGGGCAAATTTTTTTCCATTTGAATAAAATGCGGTAAACTCGCCATCTTTTACCGTCGTTTTATCGCCTATCGGTATCCATTGTCCAATACCGATATCCTTATCTACCCACCACATCCAATTCTCATTTCGCTTACTGGCGTCATTAATATCGGCATGGTTACAACTGCTAAAGACAGATAGGATAATTAATAAAATGATGTGTGGCAGTTTCATGAATTTTCATTGTTCCCTCTATTCCGGTTAAGCTATCCTTAATATCATTCGGCACCTTTTGTTTTTTTTAAAGCACTTTCTTATCTTTTTTCTTTTTTGTCGTAGGTTCTATGATACGCTCAGCGATTGTTTTCTGTATATGTTTGGGCAGGGTTTGAATGTATTCAATAAGCTTTTTCGTAGAACGGTTTTTTTTCATCGAACTGTAATTTATTGAAGCGAAGATATATAAACTAAATAATTGTTTCTAGGTTAGCTGGGGCTTCGGAAGAGCAATGTTGCGCCATAGTTTAATATAGGCCGTAGAAACCGTTGAAACGGTTTTGCGATGTCTCCATTCCATAGCCCACGATTTAAATCGTGGGCTATGGAAACCATATTCTTTAAATGGTTTTAACCATTTAAAGATGACCCTAGCCGAGACTATACGGTATATATAACTGAAAGGTGTAAACTAAAAAAGGTCACCTGAAAGGCGACCTTTTTTAAATATGATTGAGGTATGAACTACTTTACTTTAGCAACTACGGCTTTGAAAGCTGCGCGGTTGTTTAGGGCTAAGTCGGCAAGTACCTTTCTGTTCAAATCGATATTAGCTTTAGCTAATTTAGAGATGAAGTTAGAGTAAGTAAGGCCTTCTTCGCGAACGGCTGCGTTGATACGGGTGATCCAGATACCGCGGTAATCTCTTTTCTTAAGTTTACGGCCGATATAGCTATATACACCTGCTTTTTCAACCGCGTTTTTAGCTACGGTATAAACATTACTTCTGCTAAGGAAATATCCTCTTGCTTTCTTTAAAATCTTCTTCCTTCTGTTTCTGGAAGCTACTGAATTGACTGAACGTGGCATTTCTTTGTTTTTTTAAGTTGACAGATTTCTGGGTATCTAATTATTTAAGCCATTCCAAGCATCATTTTAACTCTGTGCATATCACCCTTAAATACTATGGCTGATTTGCTGAGTTCTTCTTTTCTTTTTTTGCTCTTGCGGCCCAGCAGGTGGCGCTTAAATGCTTTAGCGCGCTTTATTTTACCTGATCCGGTTACTTTGAATCTCTTCTTTGCTCCGGAATTTGTCTTTTGTTTAGGCATAAATTTGTTTAATTTTTCGGACGGCAAATATAGAGATACTTTCTACAAATCCAAACAGGTTTTTAGCTAAAGTTCGAAATTGGAAAAAATGTGGGTAAAAAGTGATTAAATGGTTCGAAGTCAATGGGGAAATGGGAGGTGGGGAGTGGGGATACCGAACTTATCGATTAGTCTACAAGACAAGTAGCCTGATTATTAGAGGGGGCTGGCCTTTGTATTGAAAGTTAGCCAAATACGAGATTGCTTCGTCGCAGGGCCTCCTCGCAATGACGATTTTTAAACACAAAAGGCGCTTTTAAGGCGCCTTTTGGATGATTTATACACAAATTACTTGTAAGGTGACTATTTACTTTTGTTTTTGGTTTTTGGGGCAAGGGTCATAAACATCCTTTTGCCTTCCAGGGTAGGTAGCTGCTCAACAATGGCAGATTCTTTCAACCTATCGGCAAATTGAAGCAGCAAAAGCTCGCCTCTTTCTTTAAACACGATAGCGCGGCCTTTAAACATCACAAAGGTTCTAACCTTGTTTCCGTCCTTCAAAAAGCTTTCGGCATGCTTTGCCTTAAACTCTACATCATGCTCGTCGGTGTTAGGTGTAAAACGGATTTCTTTTACTTCTACTTTTTTTGCGTGAGCCTTTATTTCTTTTTCCTTACGTTTCTTTTCGTACAAGAATTTATTGTAATCGATAATACGGCAAACGGGAGGCACTGCGTTAGGCGATATTTCAACAAGGTCGAGGCCTTGTTCAATAGCCATGTTTAGCGCTTGCTGCGTGGTATATACACCGGGCACTATGTTTTCACCAACAAGACGGATGTCCTGATGTTTTACTCTTTCGTTAATACTGTGTTCGGGTTCTCTTTTGAACGGCGCGCGGCCGCCATAGCGGGGATTGAAGGGACGAGGACTGGTAGCCAAATTTCTATTCTTTTTTGTTAGTTAATTATTACTGCTACAAAAATAACAAAACTTTAGGGAGTTTGCCAAATGAAATTTCAGAGGGCATTTTGCCACAAAGGCACTAAGACACAAAGAATACAAAAATGTATTAGACTTTGTGTCTTAGTGCCTTTGTGGCTATGCATTTAAATTGGAGAATTACCTGTATTCAGCAACCTCTTGTAAAATATCGTAAACAAAGTTTTCAAGCGATTTTACGCCCTGATCTCCTTGCCCCTGGCGGCGTACGGCTACAGCTCTGTCGTTCATTTCTTTTTCGCCTATTACCAGCATATAAGGCACTTTACGAATTTCGGTATCGCGTATCTTTTTGCCAATTTTTTCCGGGCGCTCGTCAAGGGTTACAGCTAAACCGTGTTTCTTTAGTTCATCGCGCACTTCCTTACCGTAATCCAGAAATTTATCAGAAATAGGCAGAATAGCAATTTGCTCAGGAGCCAACCACACGGGGAATTTGCCTGCATAATGCTCAAGCAAGAAGCCGATAAAGCGTTCGTGCGTTGAAAGCGGTGCGCGGTGTATAATTAACGGGCGTTCTTTTTCGTTCTTTTCGTTGGTAAACCAAAGGTCAAAACGCTCAGCTTGTGCAAAGTCAACTTGATTGGTGGCAAGGGTAAATTCTTTACCAATGGCGCTCCAAACCTGGATATCAATTTTAGGGCCGTAGAAAGCAGCCTCATCGGCTACTTCAACAAAAGGCAAACCTGATTTCACCAACACATTGCGAACCATGGTTTCAGTTTCCTTCCACAAGGTTGGGTTATCAATGTATTTAGCACCCAATTTAGCGGGGGCGTGGGTTGAGAAACGCATGCTGTATTTCTCGATACCGAAGATTTTGAAGTATTTAACGTAAAGGTCGTTCACCTTCATAAACTCTTCTTCAAACTGCTCTTTGGTGCAATAGATGTGTGCATCGTTCATTTGTAATGAGCGTACGCGCATTAAGCCAAAAAGCTCACCACTTTGCTCGTACCGGTAGCAAGTTCCATACTCAGCTAAACGCAAAGGCATATCGCGATAGGACTTAGGCAGTGCACCAAATATTTTGTGGTGGTGCGGGCAGTTCATCGCCTTTAAATAATACTTAGTGCCATCCAGTTCCATAGGAGGGAACATAGACTCGGCGTAGTAAGGCAAGTGGCCACTACGTATATAAAGGGCTTCTTTAGCAATGTGAGGCGTTTTTACACGTACATAGCCCTGATCGTTTTCGTTTTTCTTAGCAAGTGCTTCCAGCTTTTCGATAATGGCAGCGCCTTTAGGTAACCACAAAGGCAAACCCGGGCCCACTTCATCATCAAAAGTGAAAATCTCTAATTCGCGGCCCAAAGTGCGGTGGTCGCGTTTCTTTCTTTCTTCCAGCAAAGCAACATATTCATCCAACTGGTTTTGTTTAGGGAATGTAACGCCGTAAATACGGGTTAGCTGCTTGTTCTTTTCATCTCCCCGCCAGTAAGCGCCAGCTATGCTTAATAGCTTAACTGCTTTAATATAGCTGGTTGAAGGGATATGCGGTCCGCGGCATAAATCGACAAAATTGCCTTGCTCATAAAAGGTGATTTCGCCATCCTGCAGGCCTTCCAATAATTCAAGTTTGTAAGGGTCGGCCTTATCAGTAAAGTATTTTACAGCGTCGGTTTTGCCTACATCTTTACGAATAAACTTGCTGTCTTTAGCGGCGAGTTCTTTCATTTTAGCTTCCAAGGCGGTCAATTCTTCTTCGGTTAATTTGCGGTCGCCCAAGTCGATATCATAATAAAAACCTTCATCGATAGGAGGGCCAATACCCAGTTTTACACCGGGGAACATGGCTTCCAAAGCCTCAGCCATTAAGTGGGCGCTGCTATGCCAAAATGTTTTCTTGCCCCACTCATCTTCCCACTTCAGCAGTTTTATGTTTGCGTCGGTGGTTATTGGGCGTGTTAAATCCCAAACTTGTCCGTTTACTTCAGCACTTAATACTGCTTTTGCTAAACCCGGGCTAATGCTCATAGCCACGTCGTAGGCGCTAGCGCCTGCTTCATATTGTCTCACCGAACCATCGGGTAATGTAATGTTGATCATACTTTTAAATTGTGGCTGCGAAGATATAAATAGAGCGATTAGCTGCAAATGTTGAATTTGGCAATGCGTGCCTGATAAGTTAACAATAAGTTATTGTATAGAGCAGATTTGAACAATTAAATTACTTTTGGCGGCGCTAAAAAGTGGTGTATAAAATGCCGCCGATTGGCTTTTAATAACTAAAAACCAAGCTCACCAAACCAATTTTGTATGAAGAAATTAATTTATTTTTTAGCAGGTAGCGCCCTGATGTTAACGGCTTGTAGCCAACATGCCAAGGAAGCGCCTAAGGGAACTTACTTTGATAAAAACGCGATGGATTTATCGGTAAGCCCGGCAGATAACTTTTACAACTACGTAAACGGCACCTGGGTTAAGAACGCCCAAATACCTGCCGACCAAAGCCGTTGGGGAAGTTTTGATTCTCTGCGCCAGGAAAATATTAATAAGCTAAGAACAATTTTGGAGGAATGCGCTTCGAAAACTGACCTGAAGAAAGGTTCGTTAGAGCAAAAGGCCGGTGATTTTTATGCCAGCGGTATGGATACTGCTGCCATTGAAAAGAAAGGTTATGAGCCACTTAAACCAAAGTTGGCTGAAATTGAGGCGGTAAAGAATTACAATGACCTGATTTCGATGATTGCCAATAGTGCTAAGGAAGGTGATGGCGATTTATTAGGTGTTTATGTTACATCTGACCAAAAAAACAGTTCGGCAAATATTGTGAACCTAAGCCAGGCCGGCACCACTTTACCTGAAAAGGGATATTATACCCGCCCGGATAGTATTACAGCTAACATTCGCCACCAATTGGTGGCGCATGCTGCTAAATACTTTACCTTAACGGGAGAAGATGCCACACAAGCAGCTAAGGACGCAGAAGATATTTTGAAGATTGAAACGCTATTGGCGAAATCGCACTTAACACCGGTTGAGTTGAGAGACCCGGTTAGCAACTACCACAAAATGGCGGTTACCGATTTGCAAAAGATTGCCCCGAATATTCAATGGAAGGCGGTTTTGGCGCAGATGGGAATGAGTGTTGACAGTGTGAATGTTTCGCAACCGGAGTATGTAAAAGCACTGAGCAGTTTATTAGCAAGCGAGCCAATAAGCGTTTGGAAGAATAAGGTGCGTTTTGACTATATATCTGACTACGCGAATGCCATGAGCAAGGCTTTCCGTAATGAAAGTTTCAGATATGGACAGTTATTCTCGGGAGAGAAGGTACAGAAGGAGCGTTGGAAGACAATGGTTACTGTTTCGGATATGAATTTGAGAGATGTTTTGAGTCAACTGTATTGCGCAAAATACTTTACAGCCGAAGCTAAGAATCGTATGGATAGCCTGGTAAATAACCTGCAAATTGTGTTTAAGAACAGAATAGGCAAGTTAAGCTGGATGAGCGATGCTACTAAAGAGCAGGCTTTAATAAAGCTGAACACCATTCTTAAAAAGATTGGGTACCCAACTAAATGGAAGAATTACGATGACGTTGAAATTAGCCGCGATAACTACTTTGCTAACTTAAAGAGCCTTGACCGTCATTACTACAAAGAGCAAGTTGCTAAATTGGGTAAACCGGTTGACCGGACTGAGTGGGATATGACTACGCCAACCGTTAATGCTTATTACAATCCATCGTATAACGAAATCGTTTTCCCTGCCGGTATATTGCAGTTTCCGTTTTTTGACGTGAATGCTGATGACGCTATTAACTACGGTGCAATTGGTGTGGTAATTGGCCATGAAATGACCCACGGTTTTGATGATGAAGGCCGCCAGTATGATGAGAAAGGAAACCTGAAAGATTGGTGGACTAAGGAAGACGGTGAGAAGTTTATGGGCAAGGCAAAAGGCCTGATTGATGAATACAACGGCTTTACCGTGTTAGATTCGTTGCATGTAAACGGTGCCTTAACATTGGGCGAAAACATTGCCGACTTAGGTGGTGTAACTATCTCTTACGATGCGTTTAAATTGACAGCACAA